>JANQRV010000496.1 GCA_028284395.1 Saprospiraceae bacterium | reverse complement strand
TTTGAATCTCGGTTCGGGACGACAATTCAATTTCAGTAGGCCATTTTCCCTCGCCTTCTGGGTTTATTCCATTGATGCCGGAATACGGGGGACAATATTGGCTCCAATTGTTGCGCAAGACCCTGAATCGGGCATGGCACTGGAGGTGTCTAACGACAAGAACTTCTATTTCCGAATGAAGGGAAAAGCCGATAAAAACAGGCTGGTGATGAGGGGTAAGGAAGAAATTCCGGAGAATCAGTGGGTGCCCGTAGTATTGACTTACGATGGCTCCGGCCTGGCTTCCGGTATTCAGTTTTACATGAATGGAAAAGCATTGGAAATGAGTGTAGAGGTTGATGAGTTCGATGGAAACTTGCCTCGCCATGAACAAATCTGGGTAGGCAGGAGGCAACGTAATACTACAAGAAAGTATCACGGTCTGCAGGCGGGTCGATTGGATGAATTGATGTTTTTTGACCGAGTGTTGTCGGCTGCGGAAGTTCGGGAATTGAAGCAGTACAATCCGCTGGACGCTTTAATGGCTAAAGAGGAGCTATCAAAATTGGATGCACGAAGACTCCTTTATCATCAGCTGCATCGCCACGACCGAGAATATCAAAGGATCAGTCAGCGGCTTGCGGAATATAAGATAAGAGAATTGCGGATGGAGGATGTCATTCTCAAACCGACCATGGTAATGAAGGATATGGATACCTTGCGTCCGACTTATATCTTGGATCGCGGTCAATATAGTGCTCCAACGACGCGCGTTTATCCCGGCACACCGAGGTTTGTATTACCATTTCCCGAAGATTTTCCCAGGAATCGCCTTGGTTTTGCCCAGTGGTTGTTCGACATCCGACATCCATTGACGGCACGGGTAGCGGTCAATCGATACTGGCAAATGATCTTTGGACGCGGTTTGGTGGCAACCCCGGAAGATTTTGGTAGCCAGGGAAGCCTGCCTTCACATCCTGAGTTATTGGATTGGTTGGCAGTCGATTTTCGGGAGTCTGGATGGGATGTAAGGCGCCTTTTCAGAAAAATGGTATTGTCGGCCACTTATCGGCAATCTGTGATCGCGGAAGGTCGGATCCGCGAATTAGATCCGGACAATGTGCTCTTGGCTAGAGGTCCGCAAAGTCGCCTGCCCGCGGAAATGATAAGAGACCATTGTCTGGCGATCAGTGGTCTTTTGAGTGATCGCGTTGGCGGACCTAGTGTCAAACCCTACCAACCTGCCGGTCTCTGGTTGGAGATGGCCACTGGCAATCAATCTCTCCGCAAATACATACAAGACCACGAAAAAGATCTCTACCGCAAAAGTATGTACACTTTTTGGAAACGGACGGTTCCACCTCCGTCCATGATGACCTTTGATGCATCTACCCGGGAGCAATGTCTGGTGCGCCGTCAATCCACCAATACGCCCATGCAGGCCCTGGTCCTTTTGAATGATCCCCAATTTATGGAGGCTTCCCGGCTGATCGCAGAAAGAATGTTGCGTGAAGGCGGTGAGAGTGATGCAGACCGTATCGGGTTTGCGTTTCGATTGGCTACTTCCAGAATGGCCAGTGAGGAGGAGCTGAAATTGTTAACCGAACTTCTGGCAAAGAAGAAGAAAACTTTCGCGACGGATCCCGAGGGTGCACAGCACTTACTCGAAATCGGTGAATACCGGCGAGACCCCCAGATGGATGCTGGTGAATTGGCCGCTTACACACTGGTTGCGAACGCCATCTTAAATTTGACAGAAACCATTAGAAAGGGTTAAGGCTTAAAAAGAATACAAAAGTACCGATATGCGCAAGATGAATGATTTACCAAAGGGGCTTTCTCCCATTGCCATGAGCAGGCGCCATTTCATGTCGCGAACCGGCACGGGGATTGGTGTGGCAGCCTTGAGTGCTCTGCTTGCCGGATGCACGACCGAAAAATTTCCTTCCGCCGACACTTCTCTGATGAAAGGGGAGATCGAACCTCATCACCTGGCCAAAGCCAAGAGAATCATCTATTTGTTCCAAAGTGGAGGTCCTGCTCAGATGGAGCTATTTGATTACAAACCCTTATTGAAACAACGCGAAGGGGAAGAACTGCCCGCTTCCGTTCGAATGGGGCAACGTTTGACAGGCATGACTGCCAATCAGGCTTCCTTTCCCCTCAAAGGAGCCAACTGGAAATTCAAGCAGCACGGTCAAAGTGGAGCTTGGGTGAGCGAATTGATGCCGCATACGGCCAAAATTGTTGATGATCTGTGTTTTGTAAAAACTTTGCATACCGAGGCCATTAATCACGATCCGGCCATGACATTTTTTCAAACCGGTTCACAACAGAGCGGTCGACCGAGTATGGGGTCCTGGTTGAACTACGGACTGGGAAGCGGCAATGAAAATCTTCCTGCATTTTGCGTATTGTTGTCCAAGGGGTCGGGACGTGTAGCCGCTGCTCAACCATTAGCGGCCCGATTGTGGGGAACGGGTTTCCTGCCATCAATGCATCAAGGAGTCCAGTTTCGATCCGGCAAAGATCCGGTACTCTATCTGAGTAACCCGGAAGGCGTCAGTAGAATGGGGCGAAGGGAGACCTTGGACTATCTCCGGCAATTGAATGATCTCTACCACCGGGAAGTGAACGATCCGGAAGTACGTTCGCGAATTGCCCAATATGAAATGGCTTACCGGATGCAGACTTCCGTACCCGAGGTGATGAATGTCTCCGGAGAACCCGATGAAGTTTATGACCTATACGGCCCCGAATCCAGGATTCCGGGCACTTATGCCGCCAATTGTCTGTTGGCGCGACGTCTGGCCGAGCGCGACGTTCGTTTTATTCAATTGTATCACCAGGGATGGGACCACCACAACGATTTGCCGGAACACATTGCCAGCCAATGCCGGGATACCGATCAGGCTTCTGCTGCTCTGATTACGGATTTAAAGCGGCGTGGACTTTTGAAAGATACGCTGGTCATCTGGGGCGGAGAATTCGGCAGAACCAATTATTCCCAAGGATTGAACAGAAAGGAGCGTTATGGCCGTGACCATCATCCGCGTTGTTTTACCGCCTGGATGGCCGGAGGCGGCGTCAAACCTGGTATCAGTTACGGTCAAACGGATGATTTTGGCTATAATGTAGTTAAAGATCCGGTTCACGTGCATGATTTTCAGGCGACCATCCTACATCTACTGGGCATTGACCACGAGCGACTCACTTTTAAACATCAGGGACGGCGCTACCGGCTAACCGATGTACACGGAAAAGTTGTAAAGGACATCTTAATTTGATTGGAAAATTATGATTAGCGCTTGGTTTTCCATTCAAATTTTCTAATGCTTTCCCGGTCAGCGGTAGGGAAATCCGCTGGTATGCTGTCTTGAGTTACCTGTCCGGTAGCCGCCCATTCGGTTCCTCTTTGCAGTGATATGATGAACCCCACGCACTCCATCGAATAGTCGGCATGTCCCATTGGAGTGTGGAACACCCGTCCTTTCCCATAGTCGATGGTCATGAGCATAGGTTCGTGCCGGCCGGTCCCTTTTTGCTCTTTCGAAGAATAGGCTGTAGCCAATACTTTCATGTTTTCTGCCGGCCCACGCAACCGATCGTACAATTCATCTTTAGCGTGTAGCCATTGCTTGGGCATCCCTTTTGTGATCGGGTGAGCATCATCGCGAACAACGATCTTGAACAAGTGCTGGGGGCCGTGTGAGCCGCCGCGACCCGGACTTTCATCGCGTTGTAATTTTCCTTCATCGTCATAGTAGACATAAGGACCGTCTTTTTCCGTTCGGCCACCCCAACCGCCGAGGCCGATCATTTTGTTGTACTCCGTCCACTTTTCAAAAGAGTTATCGGCGGCGTGGACTACTACAAGTCCTCCTCCTTCTCCAACAAATTCTTCCAGGGCCTTTTTGGTCTCATCGGGGAAAGGAGCGGCATTCCAGCCAAAATTGGAGACCACGACGTCATAATCAGAGAATTTTGGTTTGAAATTTGGGTCGGGCATCGGTTTTTCGGTTGCCACGACTTTCGGTAAACCTTTGATGGGAAAGCGTTCTGGAAGATCCCGTCCGTTCCAGATGAAGGCCGTGCGACTTACATCAACGGTGAATAGCCCGGTATCTTCCAGGTACTGTTTCATCATCACGGTTGTTTTCGGCCACATGAAGTGGTTGTTTTGACCATCTATGATGAGTACTTTGAGTTTGTCGTCTTGCCCCGACACGGTACCGTACAGCAAGAGAAGTATAGCAATGAGAAAAGTTTGATTTTTCATTTTCTTGTTGTTTTTATTGAATGTTCTTAACGACCTGATGAAGTTGTCAAATGTTTTCTGCTGCTGGTGGAAACATTTGACAACTTCGATTCCACGAGAGGAATTTCGAAATAATTTCTTACATTTTAAAGATTTTCAATCTTTAAACAATCACAACAATCGACATGGAAAAAGACTACGCCATACAAATGGGCAGTTCCAATCTGCGATACGGTGCCGGTGTCACCAAGGAAGTGGGGATGGACTTGGTGGACATGGGTATCAAGCGCGTCTTATTGATGACTGATCCGAATTTGAAAAATGCCGCACCCGTACAAACGGTAAAGGAGGCTTTGACTTCCGAAGGCATCGAATTTGAAGTCTTTGATCAAGTTCGGGTAGAACCAACCGATCTGTCTTTTAAAGCAGCCATTGCAGTGGCGGCGGAAGGGAAATATGAAGCCTTTGTAGCTGTTGGTGGTGGATCCACGATTGATACGGCGAAGGCAGCCAACCTCTATGCCACTTATCCTGATGATTTCTTTGCCTATATCAATGCACCGATCGGACAGGGGAAACCCATTCCCGGCCCCGTTAAGCCTTTGATTGCTATTCCTACTACCGCGGGCACCGGCAGTGAAACCACGGGAGTTGCCATTTTTGATCTCACGGATCGGCATGTTAAGACGGGAATTGCTCACCGGTACCTCAAGCCGACCCTTGGACTGGTCGACCCGGAAAATACCAGGACGATGCCCCCCGTCGTAGCGGCGTCTTCGGGGCTTGATGTACTCTGTCATGCCTTGGAATCCTATACCGCATTGCCCTTTTACGAACGACCGCTACCGGCGCGCCCCATTCTGCGTCCGGCTTACCAGGGGCATAATCCCATCAGTGACATTTGGTCGCTTCGAGCCATCGAGCTGGTATCACAATACATTGTGAGGGCTTATCGAAATCCGGATGATTTAGAAGCTCGCTCTAATATGATTCTGGCGTCCAGTATGGCGGGAATGGGATTTGGCAATGCCGGAGTTCACCTTTGTCACGGGATGTCTTATCCGGTTTCTGGTATGGTCCGCGATTACCGCCCGGACGGCCTTAAAACACATCATGCCATTATACCTCATGGCATGTCGGTGGTGTTGAATGCTCCGGCCGTCTTCCGCTTTACGGGACCGGCCTGTCCGGAAAGGCATTTGCACGCTGCCAAGATCATGGGGGCCGACATCTCTGAGGTGCGAGACCCTAAGATAGAAGCCGGAGAATTATTGGCCAGAGAGATCATTAAAGTAATGCAATCGCTTGATGTTCCCAACGGTCTTTCAGCCGTTGGTTTTAGTCCGGATGACATTCCGGTGCTCGTGAAAGGCACCTTGCCGCAACACCGAGTGACTAAGCTTTCGCCGCGACCCGCCAATGCAGAAGATTTGACGAGTTTGTTTGGGGACGCCATGCGTTATTGGTAGCGAAACTTTGAACATTTACTATAGAATTCTTCAATGTATGATAGAGAAATATCCGTTTCTGGAGCAAGTGATTGCTCGTTTTCAAAGGAAGGAGTCCCCTTACCGGTTTCTATTGGGAATTGTCGGGGCCCCTGCTTCGGGTAAGTCAACTTTGGCGGAGCTATTGCCGCCCATTATCAATTCGGAAATGGGCGTCGAAGTAGCCACCCATTTCAATATGGATGGCTACCATCGATTCAACGCAGCATTGAAAGAGAGAGCCATTTTTCCTTACAAAGGCTCTCATTTCACCTTTGACGTAGAGGGGTTTATGGCAAAGTTAGTCGAGATTAAAGAGGCGGATCGAACGGTAAAATGCCCCATTTACGATCGGAAGGTTAAAGATCCAACGCCGGATGCGCATACGATTCTAAGAGGGCATCGGATGGTCGTGGTAGAAGGCAATTACCTACTGT
>JANQRV010000528.1 GCA_028284395.1 Saprospiraceae bacterium | reverse complement strand
CGATTCAGAGTCGCCGTAATAAGTGACTTTACTGCCGATCGCCTGCTCCGGATCGGAGAAACCCATCAGCCGCATAGCAGCTTCATTTAACAGGAGATGCCCGCGATTGCTTTGTTGGATGCGTAAGGAATCTCCGGCGAGGAGCGGTAATCGATAAAGTTGAAAAAAAGAAGGGGTGACCCACATGCGACTTAGAGAATATGAACGGTCTTCGTTTGCGTGTCTGAAATCATCAATGAGGTCGAGATCATTCCCGGGAATTTGATCGGTCATGGCTATCTGGCGAACACCCGGAATCCGCTTGAGGCGTTCCCGAAAGGCCTGATGAGCCGGCTGCAGGTTTTCGTAGGCTGCGGTCCCCAAAGGCCCTTTCACCGTTAGGATATTGGCCAGGTCGATGCCCGGATCTTTTTCATTCATATAACGACTTTGTTCGACAATGACCATGCTGGCTGCGAGCAAGCCGATGATGATCATAAACTGTAGCACAACCAGACCTTTGCGAGCGCCAATACCTGCAATGGCCAGGTGAAAGGAGCGACTGAACAACCAGACTGGCCTGAAAGAGGCCATGGTCAGGGCCGGGAGCAATGCCGTTAAGATGGTTCCCAAGGCAAGGATCGTCAATACCAAAGTGATCGGACCGAATAATGCGTATCTGCCGGAAAAAATATTACCAATCGGACTGCCCAACCAGTGTGCTAAAGGCTGGCTGAGAAGACCTACCAAAATCCCGGCTGCTATTGCAGCAAATAGCGAATAACAAATATTTTCGATGAATAACTGTCGCAAAACCTGGGATCGACTGGCCCCGATGACTTTTCGAACGCCAATGGCTTTGGACTGGTCCAGTGTTCCAGCTGTAGCGATATTGAAATAATTGAACCAGGCCAATACCAGGATGATTAAGGCAATTGCCAATAGGGTCCATAGGTTTTTGCCATTGCCGGTGGCTTGCATCTCATGAGACAGGTTCGAATAGAGGTGAATGTCCGATAATGGCTGAAAGCGGAAAACATCGGTGTGCAAATCCAGGTTCTTTCGCGTGCCTACGGTAGCGGTCAGTTTTTGAGCAATTTCAGCGGGCTTCGCCTCGGGATGAAGCAAAGCATAGGTATAGGTATAGAAATAATGAAAATGCTGATCTCCGTAAACACCTTCTCCGTCCATACCAGACCCATTCCAAGTATCATAGGAAGCCAACATGCCAAATTGTAAGTGGGATTGTTGAGGGGGTTGGGCAATGATACCCGTAACGGTCAGTGATTGTCGGTTTTCGTGTCGGACTATTTTACCGATGGGATTTTCGTCTCCAAACAGCCGGTCGGCAATATCTTGCGTCAGGACAATGCTGTGGGGCTTGCTAAGCGCTGTATTAGGATCTCCAGCAAGCAGTTCAAATGAAAAAACATCGAAGAAAGACGGTTCGGCATAAAAGAAATTTTGTTCTCTGACCGCTTTCTCTCCATGCTGTATGACGACATCATTGCCGATCCAAATTGCCAGCCGTACAGTTTTTTCTACCTCCGGGAAGGACGTGTTCAGGAGTGGTCCGATACCGGCATAGGTCATGGCGCTTTCTACATTTAAAATCTTGTCGGCATACTGACTGGTCACAACCCGGTAAATGCGATCCTTCTTTTCGTGGAACTGATCAAAATTCCACTGAAAACTAACAAATTGCAACATGACGATGACAATGGCGATACTAACCGCCAGTCCACCTACTTTGAGGGCGCCAATGACGGGCCTTTGCAGCAATTTCCGGGTCGCGATCCTGATGATATAAATAAAGGGCATGCAATTCTTTTAGAACCTGAAATATATTTTTTTGTAAATTTATCTAAATAGCCAACCAAATTCCAAGAATGCTACGTCTTTATAAGGGTAGTTTACTTTAAATTCACCAAAACGTGCTGTCTTATGAATAAATCCATTTTACATTTTTGCCTCTTTATTTGCTTATTGACTTTCTGGGGATGTTCTGACAACGTCGGGACGGTAGAAGTGACCTATAAAAAGGCGACGGCGATTTACGGCGATTTGGAAGAAGTTCGGCAAACTCCATTGCTGGACCAAAGTCGGGACGTCGAAAATCCGGGAAAAATATTCATTTCAGATCAGTTGCTGCTAATCGGAGAAGAGGAAAAGGGAGTGCACGTTGTCGATAACTCCGATCCTGAGAATCCTATGCCGACTCATTTCATCAATATTCCGGGAAACCGCGAATTTTACGTGAAGGGCAATTTCCTGTACGCGGAAAGTTATTACGATATGCTGAAGATCGACATCAGTCAGATCGGTCAGCCCAAACTCGTGTCGAGAGTTAGGAATGCCTTTACCGAAGAGTTGAAGAATAATTTAGGAGAATCATTGATTGGTTTTCGTTTTGAGGAAGTTACGGAGGAACTGGACCGGAATGACGATTTGTTCACCACACCATTTGAGGAAGACCAATGGATTTATTTCGATTATGCCCAAAATATTATTCCTCCGTCGGCCGTCCCGGCCTCCTTTGCGGGCAACAGCGGCTCCAGCATCGGTACGGTCAATCGGGTAGCACAACACGAAGGCCATGTCTACGTCATCAGCAACTCGAATTTATTTGTCTTCAGTGACAATGACAATATGGAACTGCTATCGACCAATGGTATTGGCTGGCAGATGGAAACGGTTTACCCATACGGAGACCATCTCTTCATTGGTACCCGCAACTCGATGAACATCATTGATATTTCCAATCCCGCTCAACCGAATTGGTTTGGTTTTTTCCAGCATGGGACCGCATGCGACCCGGTCTTGCCGGTAGGTAGTGTGGCTTATGTGACTTTACGCACCGGAGATGTGGGCCAATGCCCGGGCGATGAGAACGCATTGGTTGTAGTGGACGTCTCCAACTTATCCAATCCGTTCGAATTACAGGAAGTTGAAATGGAAAGCCCGTTCGGGATGACCATGATCGGTGATAAACTTTATGTCGGCGAGGGTTCAAACGGTCTGAAGATTTTTGATGCTACCGATCGCGCCGATTTGAAGCTCGAACAGTGGGACCGTTCGGTAGAGGCCTATGACGTTATTGCGCATCCGGTTCGCAATGATTTGCTATTGATCGCCGGCCCGGGGGGACTGGGGCAATATAAGATCGAAGGAACCAGTACCTTGGATCTGGTGAGCTGGATGTCCTTGTAATTGGTCTGTATGATCCGCTGGAAATTCCTATATACAATACTGTTGGCTACGATCCTGAGCTTGCAACTGTGCGCTCAGGATCGCTTGCCAAAAGACAGTCGTGCCATTGTCTATTACCACGATGGCTCTGTTTTTGTCGGTGATGTCATTGGAGATGACGGCCGATATCTCCAAATGGTTCTTTCAACTTTCGATACCATAAATGTGGAAATTGACGCAGCCCGTCGGGTTTTAAGAGCTACTGAAGACATTTTGATCCGGCGAGGCGGCAAATACCACTACATCAAGGGAACCTTTGCAACCCTTCAAGTGGGTGGCGGAGGTAATTTTGATTCTTCCACCTCGCAGATAGATTTGTACGTCGGCCGGCGCCTGAATAAAAAACTCTCCGTCGGAATGGCGACGGGATTCCACTATTATTCTTTTTCCTTTGGCGGCTTGTGGGAAGACGTTCAGTATTTCCCCATTCATCTTTACGGGCGGTATTACCTGGGGCATCGCAATGTACGTCCCTTCGGATTCGGTAGTTTCGGGCATGGATTTGCTGCTCCTACCGCATTTTCTGGAGACTTTAAGGGAGCCCTCGGTGGCAGGCTGGGCTTTGGTGTCAATTTTTCATCCAAGAAGAAACTTCGCTACCTCTTGACGGTCAGCCAAAATTTTCAGCATGCAGAGGGCGACCGTTTCAATCAAGATTTGTTCAACAATGACATCCGTTACAATTACAACCTTTGGCTGACCCGCATTGTATTCCGGTTCGGGATTGAATTTCGGTAGGTATTTTAACGCGCCGGAAAATCGGGACTGGTTTTAATCTGCTCCATTTGATTTTGGTGTCTTTCCAAGTGAAACCGCAAGAATTCCAGTCTTTGCACTACATTTAATGGTCCGGAAATGGGATGCGGATAGATGATTTCTTCCGGATTGAGTAGTCCGATCGCTTCTCCTAGATTTTTCAGTGTGGCACTGCAAGCCCTCAATTCCGAAATCCAAAATGCAATCGGCTCTCCCCAATGTGGCCTGGCGACATCCGGTACATTTTCCTTCGTTTTCCAGGTTTTTTCGACGATTTGTTCGATGCTTAAATGATGATGCACGGGAGTTCCGGACCAGATCGGACGGTTGTTGCGATATCCCTCAACGGCCCGCCACATGCCAATGACACCAGCTCTCTCCGCCCAAACCATGTGCTCGACAATTTGAGTAATTGACCAAGAGTTATCCGTCATCCGGAAACTGACCTGTTGGTAGGACAGTCCCTCGGTCGAAGAAATAAAACCGGCGCGTGCCGTTTCAACTTTTGTGATGAGATGCTGGATGAGTGATTGCATAGTTGTTTCTATGGTTGCTATTGTTTCTATGGTTACTGTTGCTACTATTGCTACTATTGTTTCTATTGATTCTATGGCTGCTGCGATACTACGGCCGCCTTGATGGCGATCTTGATGCTTTGATCCTGGCCGCGACAGGCTTTCGTCAGTGATGCGGATACTGCTACTGTAGAAGCCACAGTAACCACAGAAGCCACAGAAGCCACAGAAGCCATAGCAACCACAGAAGCCATAGCAACCACAGAAGCCATAGTAACCACAGTAACCACAGTAACCATAGCAACAACAGCAACAACAGCAACAACAGCCAAAACAGTTCCCGCAATTCCCATTTGAAAAGTTGAGACGAGTTCTCTAATTTAACAGCAAAGACTTGAAGTGCAGATTTGTTGCATTAATTTGTTCATATGAGCACGACCTAATGCATGAATTCTCTTATTTTTCTGATCTGTTTTGAAAATGTAGACGAACTTCTCATCCTCCTGCACAGGAATGCAGTTTTATGTAAACGAAATCAATTTTAGACTATGAGTTTTGTTTTAGGACTCGATTATGGTACCGATTCTGTAAGAGCGCTGATCGTTGATGCCGGCTCGGGAGAAGAAATCAGTGCGGCCGTTGCTTATTATCCTCGCTGGAAGGCAGGTCAATATTGCGACCCTTCTACCAATCAATTCCGGCAGCACCCCCTGGATTACGTAGAGTGTATGATTTCCTCGATCCGGGAGGCCATTGCAAAAGCTCCGGCAACCGTTGCGGGACAGATCAAGGGTATTGGAGTAGATACCACCGGGTCCACTCCGGTTGCCGTCGATGAGCATGGTACGCCCTTATCCCTGCTCCCTGGTTTTGAAGAAAATCCGAACGCCATGTTCGTACTTTGGAAGGATCATACCGCCGTCAAGGAAGCCAATGAAATCAATGCCATTGCCCGTTCCTGGGGCGGAACCGATTTTACGAAATACATTGGCGGCATCTATTCTTCGGAATGGTTCTGGGCAAAAGCACTTCACGTGATGCGCGAGGATGAGATGGTCCGGCGGGCCGCTTATTCCTGGGTGGAACACTGTGATTGGATCCCCTTTCTCTTAACGGGTGGCCGGAAGGCCAGTGAAATGAAGCGAGGACGTTGCTCGGCGGGACACAAAGCGATGTGGCACCAGGAATTCGAGGGCCTTCCCAGCGAAGCATTTCTGACCAAATTGGATCCGATTTTAACGGGATTGCGAGATAATCTATACCGGGAAACACAGACCTCCGATCACTCGGCTGGTACTTTGAGCGCCGAATGGGCCGAAAAACTGGGCTTGTCTACCGATGTAACGGTGGCCGTGGGAGCCTTTGATGCCCACATGGGAGCGGTAGGCGGACAGATCGAACCCTACTACCTAAGTAAGGTCATGGGGACCTCAACCTGTGATATGCTGGTTGCCCCGACCGATGAGGTAGGTGATAATCTCATCCAGGGGATCTGCGGGCAGGTCGATGGTTCCGTCATTCCCGGAATGCTGGGGATGGAGGCCGGGCAATCGGCTTTCGGAGATGTATATGCCTGGTTCAAAAACCTCATTGCCTGGCCACTAAAAGAAGTGTTGGCCAAAAGTACGCTGGTGGACGAAGCAGTAAAGACGCAGTTGATTGAGGAAGCCATGGACCAAATTATTCCTACATTATCCGAAAAGGCAGCATTGCTTTCTCCCGCCGAAACCTCGGAAATCGCCCTGGACTGGCTTAATGGCCGTCGCACCCCCGATGCCAACCAGATGTTGAAAGGAGCTATCATGGGCCTTAATCTCGGAAGTGATGCCGTCCGAGTTTTCAAGGCGTTGGTGGAAGCTACTTGTTTCGGGGCAAAGCAAATTGTAGATCGATTCCAGGAAGAAGGAGTGCCCATTGAAGGGATCATTGGTCTGGGTGGCGTGGCGAAGAAATCGCCCTACATTATGCAAACGATGGCCGACGTATTGAACCGGCCGATCAAAATTGCCAGGTCCGAACAAACCTGTGCCTTAGGGGCCGCTATGTTTGCGGCAACAGCTGCCGGGGTCTATTCCAAAGTAGAAGACGCCATGGCCGCCATGGGACAGGGGTTTGATGCCATCTATTCTCCGGATTCCGATAAAGCGGCGATCTACGAGGAATTGTACCATAAATACCAACAATTCGGTAGCTTTATCGAGTCTCAAACTGCCGACCAATAATAACAGCAAGCGATATATGAGTCAATACCAAACATTAAAAGAAATTGCTTACGAAGGGAATATGAGGCTTCCCGAGTTGGACCTGGTTTTATTCACCTTTGGGAATGCCAGTGTTGCAGACCGCGAAAAAGGTGTTTTCGCCATTAAGCCAAGTGGAGTAGCCTACGAAAAATTGCGGCCGCAAGACATTGTCATAGTGGATTTTGAAGCCAATGTCGTCGAGGGAGAGATGCGGCCTTCGTCGGATACCAAGACGCATGCCGTACTCTACAAAAATTGGTCGACCATCGGGGGGATTGTGCATACACATTCTACTTACGCCACGGCTTGGGCCCAGGCGCAGCGAGATATTCCGATCATGGGAACTACCCATGCCGATCACCTGACCGTTGATATTCCTTGTGCTCCTCCTATGAAAGATGAGCGCATCCAAGGAAATTATGAATACGAAACTGGGTTTCAAATTATTGATGAATTTGAGTCGAGAGGGCTTTCGCCGGATGAAGTAGAAATGGTTTTGGTTGGAAACCACGCGCCGTTTACCTGGGGCAAAACCCTGGATAAGGCGGTTTACAACAGTGCGGTCCTGGAGGAATGTGCCCGGATGGCTTATTTGAGTCTGCAGATTAACCCGGCCGCTCCACGATTGAAAGACACCCTGGTCCAAAAGCACTTCGAACGCAAGCACGGTCCGAATGCCTATTATGGTCAGTGAAAAGGAACGGAACCGGAGCCCGACCCTAATGATCGGCGCTTTTCGTAAAAATGAGGTTCCTCACCCTCCCATTGGAAACCTTAAAGCCCGTAACTGCCTTTAGTTTGTCTCGTACGAACCTAATTTGTCCCATGAACCATTGGTCCCCGGAAAACTCGTCTTCATGGATTGGTCTTAAATGGATATTGGGATGTCTTTGATGGCGCGCCAATAGTTTTCCCTCCTTACGTACGATCTCGTAAGTTGTTCTTAGTTCGGAACTATAGTAAGTTCCGATAAAATCCTCGAGATTTACAAGGCTTGGATCAAAATCGGCGATGCGTGGCATCTCGATGTTGTTGCCGTCTTGGAATAGGGTGGCGATCTCGGCTTTCTGTCCGTCAGCGGATAGCTGGAAAGTGATTTTGACATCAATTTGGTTGGCTGCGAAAACGTGTTCCGAAATCGCCATCAGAGGAAATTTTGTTTGACCGGTGGCTTGCGCCATCAATTGGTTGTTCTTATTGGTAAAAGTCACAATGACTCCCGGAGCCAATCGATACCTGCCTACGTATTGCTCCAGCACCTCCGGAGTCAACGTAATCGCCGCTGTTTCGATGGTGGCTTCTTTTTCTTTAGTTTCTTCTTTTTCTTCTTCCACGATGTTTCCCGCCAAATAAATGTCGGCAATATCGTAAGCGATTTGTCCCGGACTGAAATTAGCCAGATTGCTGAATACGGAAATGGACGTTTTTTGATCGGGGAAACGCACCAAATAAGTTCGATACCCGGCGTCAGCTCCTCCGTGGCTGACTGTTCTCAGGCCCTTATAGGTTCCGATGACCTGCCCCAAGGCATAGCTAATGGTATCTCCGTTGTTGAGGATGCCCCGCGTGTGCATCTGATCCATTATTCTTTGGTTTCCCAACTCCAAAGTCTCAAAATTCGTTGCCCATTTACTCAGATCTTCCACCGTTGTAAAGAGACTGGTCGCTCCCGCGTTTGCATAACTCAGCACGCTTTTCTTGTATCCATCGGCCCCTTCGGAATAGGAGTAGGCTCGATTCCTGACAATTTTCTCATGGTCGTCATAAAAAAGAGTATTGGACATTTCCAATGGCTGAAAAATATGCTCATCTGTCCATTCTGCAAAGGTCTTTCCGGAAATCCGGGCAACAATTTCCGCCATCAATGTAAACCCCGTATTGCAGTAAAGGTATTCTTCACCGGGTTGGAAGTTCAGTTCCTTTTGATCCGCCACCAATTTGAGCACGTGTTCTTTGGTGATGACATCGTCAAATCGCCAGCCCGCCATGGATAAAAGGTTCCATTGATCTCTCATGCCGCTGGTGTGGTGGGCCAAATGCCGGATCGTGATCGGTTGTCCGAAGTCTGGTACCTCCGGAAGGTATTTGCGAATGTCGTCATCCAGCGAAAGTTTACCCTGATCCGCCAACATGGCAATGGCAAAAGTGGTGAATTGTTTGGAGACGGATGCGATGTGAAAAATCGTTTGTGGCTGATTGGCAATATCGTATTCCAAGTTGGCCATTCCATACCCTTTTTGGTACAAGACTTTTCCCTCTTTAACAATGGCAATGGAAGCTCCCGGTGAATCCGACCGATCCCAGCGAACCATGAGTTGATCGACCTTGCCTTCTCTGGTGGTCGCCGCTGTTTTAGCGTGCAACACTTCGAGCGTATAATGGCCGCTATTGTTCTCCCCACCCGGTTCCAGTTGTTTTACTTCCAACCGGTATTGCCCTGCGCTCTCGGAGATCAGAATGATGGGCTCTTCTCCATTGATTCCGTTCGGACTGTCGAAATCTTGTATTTTCCTGCCCCGCGGATCAAATGCGGTAATGATCAGGTCGATGCCTTTTTGCAGCAACGTTGCGTAGACAAACTGATCCTTGTCCAGGTCTAAATGATAGTGATGGACTTCTTCGCCACCAATCGATTTTTCGATTCGCTTACCTACTTCCAGAGCGGTGGATTCCTGAGCAGAAACGCCCACGGTAAAAAGTACGTTGGATGCCAGAAAACAAAAGGTCAGTTTCACCAGGTTTGCAATCATAGTCAAGTCGGTATTTGTTTTCAAATGTAATCTTTCCAAACTGAACGGCCAATTTGAAGAGGCAATTTGCTATATTGTATTACTGTAGAAAAACAACCAATACCATCCCTAAATCCGGAATGATGAATAAGTTTCTCCCTTTTTTGTTGATTTCCTTCTTTTTTCTCATTAGCCATCACTTGTTGTCAGCGCAGGAAGTTTCGTTGAATGCGGAAGCCATCATCCGCCTAACTCCCGAATGGGCAGGACCAAGAATGGACGACGGCCGCCCGCTCGTATCCGATGAATTGCTCGAAAGGATGAAGCTGGTCACGCATGAAGAGGCTTGGGCAGTTATGAAAAATGCCAATTACCGCTATCAGTATGAAGCAGGTTGGCTCTGCATTCATCCCGATAGCGTTTTAGTAGGCCGGGCGATGACCGCAGTCTTCATGCCTGGACGTCCGGACGTACACCGGGTGATCGATAGCATCGGGCACAGTGAGGGGCGGATCCGCTCCCAAAATTCCTGGCCGGTCGACCAACTGCAACCGGGAGATGTCTACGTGGGCGATCAATTTGGTCTGCACATCGACGGGCCTACCATCGGCGACAATTTGGCGAATGCTATTTACGCCAATTCGGGAAATGGCATCGTTTACAACGGTACCGTACGCGACATCGAAGGTATCAAGGAGTTATCGGGCTTTACGGCTTTTGTGCGGGACTATCACCCTTCTCACCATTTGAACAATCCAGATCGGCAATTGAATACCACACTGATCGGCATTAATGTACCCACCCGGATTGGCCAGGTAATGGTGATGCCGGGAGATGTTGTTCTGGGGAAAGAAGGGGGCGTATCCTTCATTCCTCCCCACTTGGTGGAAAAAGTTGTCACCACCTCGGAAATAGTAAGGCTCAGGGATATGTTTGGGCACGAACGTCTGCGTGAACAAAAGTATACTGCGGGACAGATCGATTCGCGATGGACCGACGAGATCGAGCGGGATTTCTCCGCGTGGCTCAATGATCACATGGATGAATTGCCGGTACCACGTTCCCAGATTCAAAAATTTCTTAAAAACAGAACCTGGTGAACGGAGTCCTTTTTCCAGGGAACCCCAATGCTGATTGGTAAGATTTTTACCTAGTAACGGATGGTAATTTGCTAGCGCTTGAAGCCAATTTTTTGCATCAGGGCACCGCCGTCCATGGTGAGTAATTCACCGGTTATCAATCGATTGCCACAAATAAAAAAAGCGATGCCTTCCGCAATTTCGCGCGGCAGGGCAGTTCTTTCCAGTACCGCCTTTTGTTCGATGGCTGCCACGGCATCGGCGTACCTCTCTCCCAGAAAATTCTTGGTCCACCGCCCCTGGATGAAACCCGGGCAAACGCCATTGACGCGGATCTCCGGCCCGAAGGCCACTGCCAGTGATTTGGTCATTGTGGACAAGGCTCCTTTAGAAGCGGCATAGGCAATAGAGCTGCCCACGCCGGAAATGGCGGAAATGGAACTGACATTCACTACGGAGCCGTCTTCGGATTGTTTGAGATAGGGATAGGCAGCACGAGCCATCTGATAGGCCCCAACGACATTGACTTCGTATATATCGAGAAAGTCAGCTTTGTTGATGCCGTCCAATTCGTTGTAGGGACAAAAGCGGGTCATGCCGGCATTATTGACCAGGGCGTCAATGCGCCCCCATTTTGCAATTGTCCGATCGATCATTTCTTTACATTGTAGATCATCCGCTACGTTGGCTTGACAAAGGAGTACATCCGCACCCGTTTTTTGACAAGCCTCAGCGGTAGAACGTGCCTCCATTTCGCTTTTGGAATAGTTGACGACTACGTTCCAGCCCAGCTCTGCCAACAGCTTGCAGGTTTCGGAACCAACGCCCGTTGCAGAACCGGTCACAACAGCGACTTTTCTGTCAGATTTTTTCATATTTTGGATTGGTTTTAAAATTCTTCAATCAAAGATACTGATGAAAGGAAACTGGCCAACCTACTATTTTCTTATTTTTTGCGCTTTTACTGTCTGGACCTGTGATGTGTCAACGGATGAACCGCCACCTAACCTTATCCTGATCATTGCCGATGATATGGCTTGGGATGATTGTGGTGCTTATGGTCATCCATCCATTCAAACCCCCAACATTGATCGATTGGCCAGGGAAGGTATGAAATTTACCAATGCCTTTTTGACCACTAATTCCTGTAGCCCAAGCCGGGCAAGCATCATCACTGGTAAGTATCCACATCAAACTGATGCCGAGCAATTGCATTGGCCGTTGCCAGCCGATCAGGTTACTTTTGTCGAACAACTGAAGGAAGCTGGCTATTGGACCGGACAGGCCGGGAAGTGGCATTTGGGCGATGCTGTGAAAGATCGTTTTGATCTGGTCTTGGCGGAAGGCACCGGCGGCTTCGTATACAAGGAAGGTGAAGACAACAACAAAATCACAACGGCGGAGGATGGTAGTGGGTGTCAAAACTGGCTCCCGTTGTTGGAATCCAGACCTGTCGGTCAACCCTTTTTCCTTTGGTTGGCCGCAGTCGATCCGCATCGGCCTTATTTGCCGGGTACCATAGCCCGTCCCCATCAGCCCGAAGAGGTTCGGCTGCCTCCCTATTTGCCGGACCGAATCGAAGTCCGAAGTGATTTTGCTGCCTATTACGACGAAATCGGTAGGATGGATGATTACATAGGTAAGCTCCTGCGGGCTCTTGAAGAGCAGCAAATTTCCGAAAACACCGTGGTGTTGTTCATCAGTGACAATGGCCGGGCCTTCCCAAGAGAGAAAACGACCCTCTATGACGGTGGAATTAAGACTCCATGGATTGTACGATGGCCAGCCCAAATTACCTCCGGGACAACGACTGCGGCCCTGGTCAGCTCAGTGGATATTGCGCCTACTTTCCTGAAGTTGGCGGGCCTGGAAGTTGGTGAGGATTGGATCGGCGAGGATTTTACGCCGATTTTGGGGGATGCATCTACCGCGATTCGGGATTTCATATACGCTGAAGATCACTGGCACGACTTTGAGGATTTCGGCCGCGCAATTCGCGATACCAGCTTCAAGTACATCAAAAACTACTATCCCGATCTTCCCAATACGCCCAGTGCAGATGCTTTGCGCAGCAGCACTTTTCAGAAAATGTTGGTCATGAGGCAAGATGACGAACTTTCGGATGATCAAATGGCCTGTTTTCGGCAACCTCGGCCACAGGAAGAATTGTACGAGGTAGCCATCGACCCCTATGAGTTAAACAACTTGGCGAATAATCCTGAGTACGGGGCAATCCTGGCCCAAATGCGCCTCCGCCTGGAGGAGATCAGAAATAGGACCAACGATCGACTTCCCGGAAAAAGAACCCCGGATGAATTTGAAAGGGATACCGGCAAGCCGACCGATGCACGCATTCGCCCCCGACCTTCAAAAGAGGAAATGATACGCCGGGGAATTATTGAACGTTGAAAGGGAGCACACCATGAATGAACTCGAACATTACTTCAGAGGAAATGACAAACGTTTAATCCACAAATGGCTACACTACTTCGAAATCTACGATCGCTATTTTGAACGCTACCGCAACCGGGAAGTGGTCCTACTGGAAATTGGCGTCTTTCACGGCGGTAGTTTGCAGATGTGGAAAGAATACTTTGGGCAAAAAGCGAAGATCTATGGCGTGGATATCAATCCCAGGTGCAAGGATTTGGAAGAAAAGCAAGTTGAAATTTTCATTGGTTCCCAATCGGACCGCCAATTTCTCCGGAATCTAAAAACCATCATTCCCAAGGTTGATATTCTGATCGACGATGGTGGGCATCGGATGCGACAACAAATCATCACATTCGAGGAACTGTTTGATCACGTGGCCGATGACGGGCTCTACCTCTGTGAGGATTTGCACACGTCCTATTGGGTAACCCACGGCGGCGGTTACAAACGAAGGGGAACGTTCATCGAATACAGTAAAAAATTCATCGATTGGTTACACGCTTTTCACGCCGAACAAAAAGGCTTGCCTGTGAGTTCTTTTACCCGTTCGGTAGATGCGATACACTACCACGACAGCATTGTCGTCATTGAGAAGAAAAAGCGGTCTGAACCCGTGGACGCACGGACGGGGCAGGCAAGTTTTGAAGAAATAGAAACAGTGGAGTGGTGGCGCCCCTCCGCTCGTTTTTTCATTCGGCAGCTCAACCTCATCCTGCGATTTTTCAGGCTTCCTGGGGTATTTTGGCGTTGAGCTATTCTCGCTCGGCGTACTCCAATACGCGGATAAGGGCTCTTCCGTTGTGATAGGCCCCTTTCCATTGGTGAGCTTTTCTGTCTTTCTTGTTTTCGGGATTTATATCAAGTCCTTTGTTGTACCAACCACCATGCTCGTAGTCGACGAGCTCCTTCTTCATGTAGTCCCACATGGCCGCTGCTGCTTTCGGGTAGAGTGGCTCATCCGGGAAAAGGCGCGAAAACAGCACCAAAGCGTGCCAGGCCTCAGCTTCTGCCCACCAGGCCTTCTGCGAATTGATGATTTCAACTTCCTCTTGTCCATTGAAGAAATAGCCACGATCAAAGATACCGTAATAATGCTGGTCGAAGCCGTATTTCAAGCTATGATCCAAAAGCTTTTTGCCAACGGTGAGGGTTTTGTCATCCGGCTCGCCATACAAAACCTGGGCCGCATCAACCAATAGAAAGGCAGTTTCAATATCGTGTCCAAAGGATCGATGATCGAAGTTTTGGTTTTCCAGAATGAACTGACGGGTGGAGTCTTTATGGTCAATGGGTTGCCAATCCTGGGTGAAATACAAGGCAAGCGATCCATTGGAACTTACCATCCGATCCCGTACCAATACCAGCATTTCCTCCAGGCGAAGCCGTACTTTCTCCGTGGGTAGGACCTGATAGGTAGTAGTGAGTGCTTCCAGCAGGTGGATGCTGCTATTTTGGTCCTTCCAGTAAGGGCCTCCCCATCCGGATATCTCCTCTTTTTTCAATTCGCCCGCCATTGCTTTTTCCTGGATATCGGCTGAAAAGATGACATTGTTGTATCCTAAATGGATCTTGTCATGGGATCTTTCTTCCAACCAGTCGAACGCCTTTTCGACCCACGATAAGACTTCGGGACTGGAATTGATTTTCGCATACTCGGCAAGTGCATACAGGGCAAAAGCGTTCCCGTAGACCAGCTTCTGAGGAAATTCTTCTGCTTCAGTTTTGAAAGGGAATAGTTGAAAGAAGCCGCCATCAGTCGGATCCCACAGCACGGTGGTCAGAAATTGGTAGCCGTGGTCAGCAGATGAACGGTACTCTGGTACATCGGGGAAACGACCTGCTGCTCTCGCAGCGGTCCACAGGCCCCGAGCTTGCGTCACGAGCATTTTTTGTTGATCTTCCGACCGGGTCCAGTCGAATTCAAAATTCGTCCAATATCCACCATTGGTTTCGTCAACGATCCTTGGATACCAAGCTTTTAAAACCGATTCCAGTTCCTGCTTTACTTCTTTAACCGGAATCTCAGAAGAGGAGGAAGACGATGACGAGGAGGAAGAGGTTGGTTGCCCCGCGTCACAACCGCTGAGATTGATTAATAGGGCGATCATCAGTATGGTAGTTCCAGCATTTCCCATTGTGTCAGATTTGTAAATGTTTGCGATTATAGTTTGCTTACATAGACATAATAGGCTCCGAGTTTTGTCGCTCCGGGTCCTTCAAAAGTCGATTTAATTTGGGTCGGCCCTGCTTCCACTTCCATTTCAAAAATAGCGGCTTTATCAGCCGTGCCGACGTCCTTTGAAATTTCCTGATCGCCAACCTTGATCGACGCCTTACTAATTTGCAGTGCTTTACCGGCCAGGACCTCTTTGCCGCCATCTACCGCCGCTAGTGGTGGAAGTCCGCCGTTGATGGCTTGATCTGCTTCACGAGGCCACCGGCGCAATTCAAACTGGTAGTTACCGGCTTGCTCGAAGGCGACTTCCCAATAACCGTTCACTAACTGACCGGCCCGGATTTGTCGGTGATTCCAGGGAACCATATGTCCACCAGCACGGTCTACATTGGGTTCTCCGGTATTTTTCTCCGCCTCGTGCCAATCGTGTGAATAGAGCACTACTTCGGGAGCTGCGCTGGAGCCGAATACCGTTCTGGTAGGGGCAGCAAAAGTAGGTTCTAATTCATTCCACCAGCGTTCGTATCCGGCTTGTAACTTTTCAACGATTTTGGGGTGTTGAGCAGCAATGTTTTCTTTCTGCCCCGGGTCGGTATTCAGATTGTACAACTCGTCTTGATTGATCAATCGCCATTGGTCCATCATGGTGGCCGACTTTTTCCACTTAACGGGGGTTTCCGCACGCTGCGTATCGGTGATCAGGATTCTTTCTTGCCACTTCGGATCTTCGTCGTTCCCCTCCAATAAGGTCGTCAGAGAGGTGCCGTCGAATTTTAGATCTGCCGATGCTGAGAGATTCAACCAATCGATCAGCGTTGGCAAGATATCTACGTGAGCAGTAAGGGTCGAAATATCCTTACCACCCGCAATTCCGGCTTTAGGCCATCGGATGAAGAGCGGAACTCGATGCCCACCTTCGTATTGGCTTCCCTTGCGGCCCCGCATCCCTACGTTGAAGCCCTTTACTGGAAATCCATCCTGGTCGAGATCGACTCCGGCCGCTGTGCCATTGTCGGTCAGATAGATCAGAATGGTATTTTCGGCAATATCGAGGTCGTCGAGTTTCTTCATCAGCCTCCCCATATTCTCGTCAAAGTTGGTGATCATGCCATAGAAGTTATGGTTGGGAATCGCATCGTTGCCCTGATACGGTTTGATGTAGGACGAGTCTACATAAAACGGCCCGTGGGGAGCATTGGTGGCAATGTAACAAAAGAAGGGCTTGGTCCGATTCTTTTCCATAAACTGAATGGCATTGTCAAACCAGACATCCGTACAATAGCCCGTCTGTGGTTCGGGTTGGCCATTTCTGAAATAGGTGTCGTCAAAGTAATCGTTATCCCAAAAATCCGGTCCCTGTACCACGCCGCCACCACCGTGATATAGCACTTCATCAAAACCCCGAAAATGGGGTGAGAATGGGTAGTTATCTCCCAAATGCCACTTGCCGAACATCGCTGTCTGGTAATCATTGGAAGAAAACACATTGGCCATGGTCACCTCATTGGCTCTCAATTGAGAGCGACCGGCAATGGTGTGCCAAACGCCAGCTCGATTGCAGTTGCGTCCCGTCATGAGCCCGGCGCGCGTAGGGGCACAGGTGGTACCGACATGGAAATTAGTCAAACGAATACTCTGACTGTGCAACTGGTCAAGATTGGGGGTTTTGATATGTGGGTTGCCGTGGCAGGCGAGATCTCCGTATCCTTGATCATCCGTCATAATCAGGATGACATTGGGGCGATCGCCAGGGGCTTCGGCACTTGTCGATTGGTCCGTCGAAGAATTGCAGGCCGATAGTGCCATTAAGATAGAGAGGTAGAGCAGGAATGGGAATTGGTCTTTCATTTTTGGAAATCTTCGTTTTGTCTATTAAGTCGGAGAGGCAGCCAGGACTGGATGTTGCCTCTCCCGTCTTTTGCTAAGCTTTGGTAAAGGCCATTACACCTTCCGGGCCACCCCGCCCTTCACAAGGGTCGGATACCCGGATCATTTTAAGGGAATTTCCCGAAACTTCCACCGTATACACCGCCTCCTGGGGACAAGCTTGAGGACCACTGCTGTCCTTGATCGTCATCTTGCTGCCTTCCAGTTTGTAATTGCCATTGACTTCAATGGAGCCGTCTACGCCAAAATCAACGGTGTAGGTTCCATTGGCAGTCATTGAAACCTGGATGGTCATTTGATTGCCGTCGGGATCCGAGGCCGTCATTTGCCAATCGCCAACAACAGATTGCCCCATTAAGCCAACGGGAAGGCACAACATTGAAAGGCTGAATAAACGCAATAGGTTTTTCATAGTAAATAAGTTTTAGGTTGGTAATAATAAGAATTGAAATTTTCTGATGGTCTCCGATGTTGTTCTCTCACAAATTTGCCGGATTCTTACCTTAATGACAAATTTATTTTAGAAGTATATGAATGAGTTGGCGGGATGCGGTTAAAAAACAAAAAGTTTTAATTAAAAAATTAACAACAAAAAAGTATATTTGTATCGTCATTTTCATTTAAGCACTAAGCCATAATTATGTATAGGCAAAATTTTAGAATTATTTTTTTCTTCAATGAGGCGAAAAACGCAGGCATAGCCTCCGTTCTGGCGAGGGTTTTTAACGAAATTGAAGGAAAAAAGAAACTGAAATTTCCTATAGATAATTGTGGTTTGGTGCTTATTAGCATTAAACGTACAAAAACATGGAAACGAATTACCTATTTATCCTATTAGCAGCACTAGTACCCTTGGTTATGGGATTTGTTTGGTACCACAAAAACGTCTTTGGAACGGCTTGGATGAAGGGGGTAGGAGTGTCGGAAGAAGTTTTGGCTAAGGGGCCAAATCCCATCGTTTTTCTCTTTGCCTTCATCCTCAGTTTTATGTTGGCGATGATGATGAACGCCATTACTTCTCATCAGTACGGGATTTTTTCTCTGTTTCTCTCAGAACCTGGATTTGGGGAAGCGGG
Organism: Saprospiraceae bacterium; assembly: GCA_028284395.1. Lineage (GTDB taxonomy): Bacteria > Bacteroidota > Bacteroidia > Chitinophagales > Saprospiraceae > JANQRV01. Next base: position 198 of record JANQRV010000528.1, on the reverse strand, counting down.
ATCCGAAATTCAACAACAATTTGATGGTCTAATGAACCAATTCAGGGGAAAGGATGAAAACTTTGGTCACGGTGCTTTCCACGGTGCGTTAATCGGAATTTTCATGGCCTTTCCGATCCTTGCCACAAATGGGATGTTCGAATTCAAATCCTGGAAACACAATGCCATCAATGTTGGGTACTGGGTGGTGACCTTGAC
>JANQRV010000466.1 GCA_028284395.1 Saprospiraceae bacterium | reverse complement strand
GATTATTTCGATTAAAGGAAAATTTCCTCGCTACCGCGATATTGCGACTCAACCCATTACCGCCGTACTCTCGGAAGAGGAACGCCAAGGTGCTTTGGTTGCGGAAGGCAACTACAATCTGAGCAGTTGGATAGAAAATAAAGGGAATGGTTCTTTCGAGTTACACGCTCTTCCGATCGAGGCCCAATTTGCCCCCATTTACGGCATGATTGTCGATGATTTTAACGACGATGGCCACCTGGATCTCCTATTGGCTGGAAATGACTTTGGTACGGAGGTGGGCATTGGGCGGTACGATGCTTTTTTCGGTTTGCTATTGACTGGTCTTGAAAAGGGTGGCTTTGAAGCCGTTCCCACCCGGGAGAGCGGTTTCTTATTGCCCGGAGATGCTAAGGGATTGGCGACGCTGCACTGGAAAGGAGAGCAGCCCATTTTTGTTGCCACTCAAAATCAGGGAGCCGTGAAGGTATTTGGTGCAGGGGGGGCGTCCCTCCGGACCTATACTGCTGCTCCGACCGATGCTTACGCAGTGGTTGAATTGAGCGATGGGACGACTTATAAGTTTGAGTTCTATTACGGCAGCGGCTTCCTTTCCCAAGCAACTCGTACCCTATTTCTCCCTGAAGATGTCGTCTTAGTAGAGGTGTATGACAGCCAGGGCAATCGGAAGACTGCCGATATCTTATAGTGATGTCGACCTTCCGACTAGGACATAAAAGATGTCGACTGGGACTGGTTTTCACCGTGCTACTGGCAATGAACTCCTGGCATTGCCAATCCGATCTGAACCGTTCGGGAGAGGAGTTAGCACTGACTTATTGTAGTACTTGTCACCAGTTTCCGGATCCGAGTCAATTGGACAGCGCTACCTGGGCAGCTTCCGTTTTACCCCGAATGGGGTATCGCCTGGGCATTCGCCACGAACAAGTCAACCCGTTGCGAGGTAAGTCATTGGATGAATTGATGGTGCTCTCAAGAGCTGGTGTGTATCCGCAAAAACCCGTGATTAAACAGGAAATATGGGAGAAGATTCAACAATTTTATCTGGATCGGGCTCCGCTAGAGTTGTCGCCTCTGGTTGACCAGCGTCCGGCTCAATTGGGGCTTCCAATTTTTGAACCTCATGCCGTCACCCTGTATTCTGACCGGGAAGCCCTGACGACCATGGTTAAATACAATGCTGCCGAAAGGCAATTGTACGTAGGTGATGGCCGAAACGACGTATATGTTTTGAATGAGCAATTGGAGGTTGCGTCGGTGTTCGGACTCAATAGTCCTTGTGTAGATATGATCTTTGACGGCGAAGCGGGTCACGATGCTTTATCTATCGGCGTCATCTTTCCCACCGACCTCTCCTTTGGGCGTTTGCAAACCAATGTCAGCGATGGCGGACCAGTGATTGTGTTGGCCGATAGTTTGACGCGCCCCGTTGATTTGGCGAAAGCAGACTTGGACGGAGACGGCCAGGCAGATCGGATCGTTTGCCATTATGGAAATGAAGTGGGGCGCCTGAGTTGGTATCACGAAGGAGTGAGGGGCAAGGTGACAGAACGCGTTTTGTCGAATCAACCCGGTGCCGTAAAAGTCAATCCGGTAGATTTTGATGGAGACGACGACATCGATGTAGTTTGCCTTTTTGCTCAGGGCAGAGAGGGGATCTGGTGGTTTGAAAACAATGGAAAGGGCCAATTCAAATCCAAAAAGCTTCTTGAGTTTAGTCCGCTTTGGGGCTCTAATTACATGGAACTGGTCGATTTTAATAATGATGGCCACTTGGATATATTGTACACCAATGGGGACAATGCCGACTATTCGTATTCTTCGAAGCCCTATCATGGCGTCCGAATTTTTATGAACGATGGTCGAAATCAATTTGAGGAGCAGTATTTCCGAGCTGTAAATGGGGCTTCTAAAGCCATGGCCAGTGACTTTGACGGTGACGGCGATTTAGATCTTGCCTTGATCTCTTTTTTTCCGGATTGGATTGAAAAGCCCAAGGAAGGCTTTTTGTATTTGGAGAATCAGTCCGTCTCCAATGAATCATTTCAATTTCAACCCCATACTTTTGAAAATTCCGACCGGGGTCGTTGGTTGGTGATGGAGGTTGCCGATCTAAATGGCGATGAAAGAGCCGAGATCATCCTGGGGTCGTTCACCTATTCTTCCACACCAATTCCTGATCCGATCCGGCAAAAATGGCGAAGGGAGTTCAGTAATTTGATCATTCTTCATAACCGATCAGAGCTGTTCTAGGGCTCAATTAATTCTACTTTGAGGTCATCGACAAATATATCTGGCACACCTTCGTCCTTATTTTCGACGATGACTTGCACTTGATCACCCGGTTGGACGCCTCCTTGAAAGGCCTTTCTCAAAGGATATTCGAAATGAACATCATTCCATCGCCATTGGTCGCTGAGCCATTGAAGACGAATACTCGGCGCGGCAACGACCTGGCCATTTCTGATGAAGTGCAGTTTCAATCTCGCCAATCGCCATTCATTCCATTCCATGTCGGTATAAATGACCTTGGCACTAGCACGTATCCAGCCCCTGGGATGAGGAGCAAGAGCAGCTAAGTCGAGGTATTCGCTGCTAACGTGTTTCAGTACCCCATTGATTTGCATCGATCTCTTTTGTGAGACGGCAAACCGTTCGGTGTTGCCGACCGGTAAGCCGAGGGAATCGGTTTCGAAGTTGTGGTATAGCAAAGTGCGGACCTGTTTGTCGCCGATGTTGCTGAGCTCGCGGTTGATGTCGAGGAATTTTTTTGCATCTCTGGCGGGTAGGGTTTTACCAATAATCTTTTGGTAGTATTTTCTGGTCATGTATTCGGAGTGCCATGGTCCGCGGGGAGCGGTTGACTGCCAGGTCATCATCAAATTCAAGTCGATCAAGAGAAGCGCTAATACGGCAAATCCAATCATGACCGGGCGGGAGGTACTGCGCGTTACCTGCTGGATGAAGGCGGCCAGTGGGAAACAGAGGATGGCATAGGACTGTATGACAGCACGACAACCCACGCTTCCACCATACCACCAAATTGCCCAGCTAAAAACGATGTAAATATTGATGAGGAAGAACAGGAAAAAAGGCAAAAACAATCCAGTGGCGGATCGATACAAATACCGGAACCCCAAAATGCCGAAGATCATGAGCGGAGTATAGATCAACCAGCCTTTCTTGAAGCTGAAAAGTCCGTCCCAAATATGGGGGTTCAAAAAATCAAATCCCTGATCCTGATACGAATAATAGAGCCAGTGGCCGGTATAAGTTTTCCAATAAATCAGCTGAATGCTGCCGATCAAAGCTACTACGATTGCGGCCGTTAGTATTTTGGGCCAATGTTGGCCGAATTTGGTCAGGTTTTCCCGAATGGAAGTCCAATTGGTACAACCAAACAATACTGGTACGATGACTGCGATGATTTCTGTGGGCCTGGAAAGGGCCAGCAAGCCAATGGTGAGGCCAATACCAGCGGAAGCAACCCAATTCGGTTTTTGATGCCAATGCCAAGAACAATAAATCAAAAGGGCATAGAGGGTAAAGAGAAAGCTGTGTGACATTAAATTATTGATCGCAGAATAAGGAAGGTAATTGGTGGCAAAAACCAATAAAAAAAGCGTCAGGGAAGTGGTTACATCATCAAAGTAAACCAACAGTACCTTTCGAAGAAAAAAGAGACCGATGAAGGCTACGATGATGGACCAAATGGAAAGCAGGAAATAGTAGGGTTGGGAATATCCGTCGCGGGGGAACCCCCAGTCGGCGGCCACGGCATCGGCTACAAAAAAGGCCGGACTGTACAGTATGGCCATGCCTAGGGAATATTTCAAAGTCTTATTACCATTGGGTACTGCAAATGTATGACTCTGTCGATCGCCAATATTGTATTTGACGGATACCGTATCGTAAAAAGCGAATTGGGAAAGATCGTTGTAAATGAAAGTGGCTGGCAAAGGCAGGTAATAACCCGCCGGATCATAAGTGATCGTCCGACCTTCGCGCCAAGGTACCGACATAAATGCGACCCGCAACAACACAAAGCATGTAAACAAATAGATGGCCAGCGATATAGGGTGTTTTATTTTCATAACATTGTTATTGGATCTGTAACCAGAAGGAGCCACCGTGCCTTTCCACTCCAGCCAGATTCGGGTGTTCCCAAACGGGAGCGATGGCAGCACTTAACTCCGGATCCTCACTGATGAAATAATTGGGTAAGAGCGGGCGAAATTTCTGGGCATTGGCCAGCAAGAAAGCTGCCAGCATGTACTGTTCCGAATAGAAGCGATCACACATAAATTGCGGGTAGTCGTACGGTAGGTAAATATCGTGAATGTGTACAATGACCCCGGGTTTCAATCTGGGTAGTATTTCCAGGAAAAAGACGGTTGCATCGGAGTTGGGCAAGACGCGGTGCGAGTTGTCAATAAATAGGATATCGTTGCCTTCAAGTTCTTCGATCAAATCCAGTCTGGTATCCTCTAGTGGCTGCCGAATCACCTGGTTGGCCAATTGATCCATTTCGACCCTGGGTACGGGATCTATGGAAATAATCTCGGTTGCCAGTTGATGGTCCGTGATGCATTTATGAGCTACCTTGGTCGAATTGCCCGACCCCACTTCCAGGTAGGTCTTGGGATGATAATGCCGGATCAAGGAATACAAAGCTACGATGTCCAAGCCGGGCAAGAAACCATTGTTCCAGCAGGGGGCCATCTTGTTCAGTTCACCTTTACATGGCTTAATGTCTTGGAGTTGAGGAGCATTTTCGAGAAATTGATGCAACAACTCCAGATATTCCGTCCGATGTTGATCGATGATTCCATACAATTGTGGGTGGGCGGGCTGCCCATGGCCATACCTGGGTTTGAAGTCTACTTTGTATTCGAGGAAGAGGCTTTGGAACCGGGGAGAGAGAAACCGGTAAAGAGGCTTTACAATATTGGAAATGATAGCGTTTTCAGCCATTGTAGCGGTTTAATCAGTGAAAAAGAACCGGTTATTTTTTTGAAAATAGTCATTTTCTCGTTGATAGAGATCCGTGGAACGCTTTCGGATCATCACTTCGTCGAAATAAACATCGACGCCATTGAGTACCGAATTGGCAATGGATACGGTAAAGCGACCATGTGCTGACTTGGGCTGGAACGGGTATTCAAACAGGGCCCATCCATTGTTGTCAAATACCCGTTGAAACACTTCCCGATTCAAAATGGTGTGTTGTTTCTGTACACATTTGCCGGAAGCGACATCCGTTTCGTATAAATTGAATGCAGAGCGAACCACTAGATCTTGGTTGACGAAGGCCCAAAATGATAAAATATAGTCCTCGCCCGGTTCCAAATCCTGCAACGCTCCCGAAAACAGCAGGATGCTATCCTGCATGGTTCTTTGCAAACCTCCTTTACCCCAATAGGGATTGTCGGAGCCTTCTTCTTCAAAGCCTTCGTAGAGGAAGGTGGCCGCAGAGTCACTGGAAAGGAAGGGCGGAGCAGTAAAAAGCGGTCGACTGGCCAACTCAGCCCGAATCGAGTCTCTCTTGCTTTCAAGTCGTTTCTCAAATGATTGGATCGGCAGTGAAAAGAGTTTTAGGTCTCCCTCTTCATACAGCAGCGTTCCCTGACCTTCCAAATGTTTGTACAAATGCTGATTTTCTACGTAGCGGGGATGATCCCACACCAGCAGAAAGGGTTTGTCATTGGGATATTGCTCCAAGATCTTCGGGTATCGATAGGGTTCAGTGACCAACTGTATTTGATCAATGGTCTGGGAAATCGAACTTCGCGTCAGCATAGCGGAAGTTGTCGGCAAACCGGTTTCAATGGACAGGAGTAACGACTTTTGCAAAATCAATCCCAAATTAGGGATGGTTACCCAGAAATTGTCCGACCCCACATTGTAGTAAGGAATCGTCAAAATGGCTTGGAATTGATCGAAGTCGATCCCGGACTTTTCGGTATAATATGCTTTGCTTTCAAATTCATAGATCGGGTCCAGGCCAATCGAAAAAGCCTGGTTGTGGTGATAGGCCTCGTAATAAAACAAACCAAAAAACAACACCGGGACTAGGATTTTTACGACCTTATTCCGCCGTCTTTTTATCCAAAACCACAGCGATGCCACCGCCAGAATATTGATGACATAATAGAATATCCAGGCAAATCTGCCGACGCCTCTAAACATCTTGATGGGACCGGTATATTTCAGGGTGTCTTCCCATCCTGGCAACTTGAACGGCAGTCCCATGGCAAAAAGCAGGATGAGCAGAGCAGCACCGAGCAGGCAAAGTAAGAAACGCTTTTGCCACTCGCCAGACTCAACTGCCAAAAAGGGCTTACGTCCAATAGTTATCAAACTTCTAATGAAGACGATAACACAAAAGAGACCGGCGATCAATCCAATGTAAGAACCATTTTCAAAATCGATCCACTTAAACCGAACCCCATTTTCATTGAGCCACTCAAAGTGAGGTTGGTACAATGAGGTGAAAATACCTTGCAGATTCGTACTGTAGTAAAGATATCCCCACGGCATAGATGTTCGATCATCGACCGGACTGTTGTAGATCATCCAAAAGAAAAAGAAAACCAGGGGGATCAAAATTTTTATGGCATAATGAGGTAAATAGACCTTTAGATTTGTCCAGCGATCAGCATCCCCGATGAATCGCAGGAGGTAGTAGAACGAGATCAGAAAGGCGAGAATGGCAAAATAATAGAAATGAATCATAGAAAAGGCCAGGACGACAACCATCATAAAAACACTCCATTTCCAGTGGGCTTTTTCGTGCCATCGCATGAGCAAGTAAATGGCAATTGGAATAACTTCGGGATGGGCCAGACCATAATGGGAGTACATGCGGTGCGTCTGTGGCGCTAAAAACGTAATGCCAATTGCCCCCAACAAGGCGAACCACCACGGTACATTCAGTCGACACAGAATGAGAAATAAAAACAAACTGCAGAGTAAAATACCCAGCAACATGCTCAGGTGTACTATGTGAACGGTCCAATCGGTAATGTCTCCAAAAAGATGAGAAACGAGCTTGATGCTGTTGGAAATAAGTGGTTGAGTAGCACCGGGAACGGCATGCTCCCCGTAGGGATAGTTCATACCTTCAAAATGGGAATAAGTACTATCGTATTTAGCGTGGTACCAGATGACGGTGTAGGCCTTAAAGCCATCGCCGTATGGTTCGATCACCATATTATTGGGGAAGGAAAGGAAATAGCCATACCGCAAAACGATTAAGAGTGTGGTGAAAGCGATCAGAGCTATGGTCCCAATAACGGGTGGCCTTCGGTTCATTCACATGGATTTTAAAAGGCTGAAATTACTAATCTGAGCGGGAATTCACCCTAATTCAGCACAACAATTTTCGACCTTCCAACCTAGATTTTTCTTACTTTTAGCCATTGCAAATTCTACTTAATCCTAGATTTATGAAATATTTATTACGCTCACTTCTGTGGACACTGATTTTGCTCTCACAACTTTCTTGCATCTATGCACAGTGTCCCGAATTGGTATGGGAAGATAACTTTGACGGTACCATGCTGGATTTAAGTAAATGGTCGCATCAAATTGGTGATGGCTGTGACATCAGTCAGGATTTATGTGGCTGGGGTAACAATGAACTACAATGGTATCAACCGGAAAATACCGTCGTCGAGGACGGTATCTTGAAGATCGTAGCGAAACGGGAAAATTCCAATGGCCGTTCCTATACTTCTTCCCGCATACTTACCAAGGGACTGGGTGACTGGACTTACGGCCGCTTCGAGGCTTCGATAAAATTGCCGACAGGTCAAGGACTTTGGCCGGCATTCTGGATGTTGTCGACCAATGAGACTTACGGAGGGTGGCCTCAGAGCGGCGAAATCGATATTATGGAGTTGGTCGGCAATGAACCCGAAAAAGTGCACGGCACCATTCACTTTGGCAATCCTTGGCCAAACAATCGATCCTCAGGAGCAGACTACAGCCTTAATTCGGGAATTTTCAACGATGATTTTCACGAATTTGCAGTAGAATGGGAGGCCAATGAGATCCGTTGGTACGTGGACGACTATCTGTATTCTACTAAAACGAGGGGAAATGTATCGCCTTCCAGGTG
>JANQRV010000439.1 GCA_028284395.1 Saprospiraceae bacterium | reverse complement strand
AACGGCGGTAGGAGGCGATGTTGTCCATGCCTATGGTACATTTGAAAAATTTGCCCCCCAGGCTTTACCCGATGTATCGCCTGATTGGTCGCCGCTCTACCGGACCGGTGATTTTAGAAAACTTTATCTGAGTTGAAAGTAGGACCTTTTTGATTGATGACCAACCGGGAAAACTACGAAAGAGTTTATTTTTTAATTTCAAACGCATTAGATGATGACTACCATTTCCGAGGTGAGAACCACATGGGAGATAGACTCCGCACATTCTGAGATTCACTTCAAGGTAAAGCATATGATGGTATCTACGGTTACCGGAGCTTTTAATGAATTCGAAGGAAGCGTGATTGCAGAAAGGGAAGACTTTCAAGATGCCAGGATCACTTTTTCGGCAAAGATCGACAGCATAGATACCAAAAACGAACATCGGGATGTACACCTTAAATCAGATGATTTTTTCAATGCTGCCCGGTTTCCAAACTTGACTTTTCGATCTACATCTTTTACCCGAAAGTCCAATGGCGTTTACAGGTTGGTCGGAGATCTGACCATACGCGATCAAACGTTGGCAGTAGCCTTGAATGTGGAATACAATGGAACGGCTGTTGATCCATATGGCCGAACAAAAGCGGGTTTTGAAATTTCCGGAAAAATCAAGCGCAAAGATTTTGGATTGAAGTGGAATGCCTTAACCGAAACCGGTGCGGTAATGGTTAGTGATGAAGTGCTGCTGGCATTGAATGTTCAGTTGCTAAAACAGTAGATCAGACAGATGTTGTCCCGATGACCGACTTATTTCTAGATCCCTACTGAAACAGGTAATTTTGAGGCATTCTATTGGAAGGGAGAAGTATCCGGGAGGGTACTTCTCTACTTATTTGAGTTTGAATTAAAACAACCGCTAAGAAAAACTCGAAAGAATGCATTGGTATTCCCGGCAGGCAGAAATTTTACCGTCGTGGATGTCGAAAGAGAGTGCCATACAACCCCGTTCTTCTCCTTTGAACAAGATAAACTCAAAAACGATGGTATATTCTCCAACCGATATGATGCTTGGCTCCTGATCGTAGAATTCGAGCCTTTTCGCAATAAAGGAATTCGGGACAAAGGTTTTTTCCGGGCTCTTTCGCGATACCGGCCGAAAGTGAATGGTATTTTCCGGGACCCAGAAGATGTAATCATCGGTCAGGAGATTTAAGTAGGGGGTCCAATCTCCATTACGAAGTCCGATTTTCCAGTTATGCAAAGCTTGATGCGCTAATTTCAAATGTTTGTGGTTCATGATATAGGTCTTTTATACCGGAGCCTCCTGCCGGAATCGTAACGGCGTCAGCCCATAATTGCGTTTAAAGGTGCGTGAAAAGTGACTGGGACTATTAAAGCCGGTCTGTAAGCAAATCTCGATGATGGGCAATTCGGTTTGTTTCAAAAGGTCTTTGGCATGTTCCATGCGCATATGGCTTACAAACTGGTGGGGAGTTAAACCAGTAGAGCGTTTGAACATTCTAATGAAGTGAAAAGGGCTTAATCCGGCGATTTCAGCCATACAATTCGTTGAAATTTCCGCATCGAGGTTTTCTTGAATAAATGTTCGAAGTCGCTTGAATTTGAACGGAGAGATCCCCAGCGGGCGATTCGATTTTGCAAGCAGGAAGTTGCAGTGCTTTTTCCAGAGATACTTCCACAAGGTGGCGGCAAGGTTTTCCAAAGAATGAAGGTCCTCCGACGACGCACTTTGGATCTCCTCGATCAAATAATGAGCAAGTGAATTACTCAGTTGATCGTTTAAATGAATTTGGGAACGGAAATGGAGTCGCTGTTCTTCCATTCCAAAAATACCGCAACTCCCGTTCAAATAACCCAGCATAAGGGACGTTTGCGAATGGCCAGGTGGAATTCCTTCAAAAACAAAGTAAAATTCTTGATCGGAGAATCGGACGCAAAGGACACCGTGTCTTACGTTACAAAATGAACGACTTTCGCGGAAAGTCCTAAAGCAATATCTCAGTTTAAATTGTTGATTCAGGTCATTCATCGATTACAGTTTGTTGTAATGGATTCATTGCCAAGTCGGTGCCAAAGTCGGCACTTTAATTTAAGATGGAGTGTATCTATTTTATAATCAGATATTTAAGTCAAAAACATATGAAACTAAAAGCCTCTGTCATTCAGGCCATTCGGGGAATGGAAATACGAAATATCGTAGATCTACGAAGCCGTCTACTGTATTTCGGAACAGCGTTGGTCATTTGACCTGCCCCCTGTAGCTTTACGGGGGGACCTACACATTTTAACACTCAAACCAAAAACCGATTGGTTACCGAAATCCCGGGTTCAACTCGGATTACTATTTAGAAAATGCGATGCCATAATTGAGTTAAGCATCATACCCTTATCATATGGAAGACCTGGTTCAAGAGTTTGATAAAAAGTTGATTTTAGTTGTTGAAGACGAATTTCTAATCGGTGAAGAGGTTTGTTCTATTCTGCGTGAATTGGGCTATCAAATTCGACCGTTTGCCATGAATCTCGAAGAAGCTACTGCTAGTATTGAGGCCTGCCGTCCGGATCTGGTTCTACTGGATATCCAGTTGAATAATCGCTACGATGGTTTGAAGCTGGCCAAGAGGCTGAGATACGATTGGGATATTCCCTTTATTTTTCTTTCGTCTCATACCGGTCGTCGGGTCGTGGAAGAAGCCAAGGTATACCAGCCCTACGGTTACATCGTAAAACCGGTGAGAAAGGAAATTTTGTCCGTTAAAATTGAGATGGCTTTGTACAAGGCCGCCTATGAGGACGTCAGTCAACAAGAGAAGGAAAGAAAGGCATTATTGGAGTTGAGCAGTTTATTGGTGGGCGTCCATTCGCAATCCGAACTCATGCACATTTTGAGTACTTTTTTAAAGCCCATCCTTCCATTCCAACAAGTCAATATCTTACTGGTCTCCGAAGAGAGTCTGCAGTCTATTACCGACGTTCAGTCCGCACCCCCTGGACAACGATCGGAAGATTTTCAGTTTCATAAAAAGTTGTTCTCCGAAGAAATTGTTTGCTTGGATCTATCAAAGCTGGACTCCGGTTACCGCGATGACGGACGGCCCGATATCATAGGATTTGAGGGCATGAACTGGATCATTAGCCTGCCGATGCGGCATAAACAGAGGAGGATCGGTTATCTGGTCTTAACCGGTCAGGACAACGGCGTACAGAGCTCCTTACAAACCGAATTTTTAAAAGGAATTGCCGATCAATTGGCCAATGCCATGAATGGGATTGTTGCGATGGAAAGAGTAAACCGGGAAAGGGCCATTCAAAGGTTACAGATCAGCATTACCGACGCCCTGAACATCGATGCCAAATGGTCGGAAAAATACCTGACCGTGGCCCGAAAACTACAGTCTGAGATCCCGTTTAAGCTCATTACCTTTTCGATTAAGACCAAAGAATGGCAACTCAGGCTGGTGTTCGAACGCATTGGTTTGGAAGAATACCGCTTTTTGCAAGAACCGTATCCTCCCTTTTTTACCAGGCTTTTTGAACTGGAATCCCTGGAGCCGTTTTACAACAATAGTTTATCCTCAAATTCGTTTTGCGCCATCTTGAACAAACCGATGCCGCTTTCCAATGGCGGTCTCCACCGCATCACCTTTTACCATGACCAACAGGATGTTTACCATGACGACCATATCCAGTTAATTGATTCAATTTCCTCTTCACTGACCCTGGCCATAGAGAAACAACTGGCCTATGCGGAAGTCAAAAAACTCAGCAAATTACTGCAGCAGGAAAAGGAATATCTACAGGAGGAAATTAAGGTCAACCATAATTTTGGGGAAATGGTGGGTAAGAGCGAAGACCTTCAAAAAATCTTCAAGAGGATCAGTCAAGTGGCCAATACGGATACCACAGTGTTGGTCACTGGGGAATCCGGTACCGGTAAGGAGTTGATCGCCCGGGCCCTGCATTCCCATTCTCCCCGCAATCAAAAGCCCCTAATAAAGCTCAATTGTGCTGCTTTACCTCCTCAATTATTGGAGTCTGAGCTCTTTGGCCATGAACGGGGCAGTTTTACCGGTGCCATCCAACGTCGGATTGGAAAGTTTGAAATTGCGAACAAGGGTACGATCTTCCTGGATGAGATCGGCGAACTTCCGATTGAATTGCAGGCCAAATTGCTCCGGGTGCTGCAGGAAAAAGAGTTTGAGCGCTTAGGCAGCAACCGGGTGCAAAAAGCAGACGTGAGGATTATTGCCGCAACCAATCGAGACCTGCCGGAAGCCATAAGCCTGGGTAAATTCCGAACCGATCTTTATTATAGATTAAATGTATTCCCCATTCACCTGCCACCCTTACGAGAACGAAAAGAAGACATCGTGCCCCTCGCTTTGCATTTCCTGAAACGCAGTTCCCGCAAATTGGGCAAAAGAATTACCGGCTTGTCCAGCAATGCGCTTCGCGAAATGATGAACTACGACTGGCCGGGAAATATTCGCGAATTGCAGCATATGATTGAACGAGCCGTCATTCTTAATGAGGGAACAACTTTGCAGCTACAGCTAGATGGCGTTGGCAGTTCGGTCGATTCCAATCCTACACCATCTTCCAAGATTAAAACCATGAAAGAGGCGGAGCGAGAACTCATTCTAACTGCGTTGAGATTATGCAAGGGAAAGATCCGGGGAGTGGACGGCGCAGCAAAAATTCTCGACATCAATCCCAATACGCTGGATTCACGAATGAAAAAGCTGGGGATTGTCAAGGAACACGTCGTTCAGGGGATCCACAGATGATCAAGTAATTCAATCGGGCTGAGACCATTTTCGGCGAAATTTCCGGGGAGGGAGCCCGACTACTTCTTTAAAGATTCGAGAGAAGTGACTGGGATTAACCAATCCTACTTCAAAACAAATTTGGACGATGGGCAGTTTCGTACCGATCAAGAGCTCTTTCGCCTTTTCGATGCGGATTCGCTGAATAAAACGGTGCGGCGTGATCCCTGCTGTTCTTTTGAACATTCGAATAAAGTGATAAGTGCTCAATCCAGCTACTTTGGCCAGCATTTCGATGGAGATTTGCTCTTGGATCATCGCATCCGTAAACCTTCGAAGTTTTTGCAGCACTCTGGGAGAAATGCCGTCTTTTCCCCCTGCAGAATGAAGGGGGGCTTCGGAATGCTTTTTCTTCAAATACCCCATCAAAGTACAGATCGCATGACTTAAATGATCAACCCGTTCAAATCTCACTGCCCTCAACTCTGAGAGCAACAGTCTGGCAAGGCCGATACTCAATTGGTCGCTTAATTCCTTTTTGGGACAAAACTGCAGATTGCCATCACGCCATTCAAAGGTCCCGCATTGACCATTGGCGTATCCCAGCAAAAGATGATTGGGTAATGTTGTGGAGTTCAGTTGCTCAAAGGCAAACAATAGGTTCTTTTGTATCTGCGAACCGTCTTCCGAGGTATCGATCAACAGGAGATTTTCCGATGACAAGGCTTCTCGCTTTGGTTCTTCAAAAGAGGAATGCCATTTCAGCAATAGGTCAGGACGTGGCTTTGTGTTATTCATCATTAAGATTTTAGAAAAAGAGTCCTATTTCTATGCCATTGATTTTTGTACGAAGCATCAGGCTGTGTAAAGATTTGATTATGAATATTATGTATCCGTGATCTTTATTCTGGATGCATCCACATGAACCCAAACCGTTCTTTGGGAAATCCGATATTTCGTGGATCGCCTGCTGTCTGCTCCGGCATATCGTAGTAGGGCGAGCCATGGGCACTACCGATAACCGACAATCAGGTGATAAACGCGCAAAATTAGAACTGAATTTGATTTTCAAAATGCTGAAATTGCATTTGACCAGAACGTCAATAAATGTTTTACTTATGTTGAACCTTGCTAACAACCACTCCATACAACTTGCATTCCCCCATATTTTAGACAACGAAAATTCCAAGGGGGCGGAAGGACCTTCGACGATCACATTGCTGGAGTACGGCGATTACGAATGTGAATTTTGTTTGAATGCCAGGGCCATCGTTGACAATCTTTTAAAAACATTTCCGACACACTTGAAGTTTGTCTATCGTCATTTTCCCAATTCGGAAATCCATCCTACCGCACTGATTTGCGCACAGGCAGCGGAAGCAGCCGATCGACAGGGAGCATTTTGGGAAATGCACGATCAGATTTTCCAACATCAGCGTCATTTGGACAAGCATAAACTCGTGCAACTGGCCAGTCGGCTTGGCCTGGATACGGAGCAGTTTTCCAAAGACCTGAATAGTACCATGATCCACGATCAGATCCTTGCCCATATGGAAGAAGCCAGAAAGTACCTGGGCGTGACGGGTACACCGACCTTCTTTGTCAACGGCACCCATCGAACAACCGATTGGACAGCACGAAACCTTTGGAATCTCGTTAAGGCTCAAATAGCTTCTTAGCCTTACGGAATTGACTGGGCAATTGGCCAAATTCTTTGGAAAAGCAACGACTGAAGTACTTGGAATCGTGAAAGCCCGCACTAAAGGCCACTTCACGGACGGTCATATCTGTGTTCAGCAATAATTTAGCGGCGTGGGTCAATTTGACTTTCCGAAGAAATTCTCCCGGTTTGATGCCCGTGATCCGCTTGATCTTGCGGGCCAGAGCAGTTCGGGACATGGCCAACTCCTGAGCAAGCTCCGCTATCGTCAATCCTTCGCTCAGGTGTTGGTGAATGTATCTAATGCAAGTCTGGATAAAAGCTTTGTCATTATGGTCACTGGAATTGATGCCAACCGCGTCAAAGTGCCGATTCAAAGATACATTTAGCTGCTGGCGGTCGGCCAGTAAGTTTCTAATTCTGGAAAGCAATACTTCTTCACTGAATGGTTTGGTGACGTAGGCATCGGCTCCCATGTCGAATCCATTGATCATAGATCGTTCGGAAGGCATTGCCGTTAAAAGAATCACCGGAATATGGAAAGTCTCCGGTTTCTCCTTAACGTACCGGCAAAATTCGATGCCATCCATTGAAGGCATGTAAATGTCGCTGATGATTAGATCCGGTCGATATTGCTCGATCAATTCCAGACCTTCCGCGCCGTTACCAGCTACCGACACTTGATAGAATTTGGAAAGCGATCTGGCTAAGGTCGATCTCAAGCTCCGATCGTCTTCGACGATCAGCAGCTTCTTTTCCGGTCCGATCTCAACGGTTGGAGAAAAATCGATTGACTCGCTGGTTGCCATGGCTGCCGGGACAGTGCGCCCGATGAGTAAGACCCGGAAGGTAGTACCGGTGCCCAAAGAGCTGTCTACCTCGATTCGACCGTGGTGTAGCTCCACTAGTTCTTTTACAATGGCTAACCCCAATCCGGACCCATCCGGCTGTGGACCAATGGAAGGTTGATCCACCCGATAAAATCGATCAAACACTCGATCTAGATCTGCCTGTGGAATGCCGGGGCCCTCATCCTGGACCTCGATGCCGACTCCTTCCTGGTCTCTCCAAATCCGAACGATTAAGGTGCCGCCATGGTCGGAAAACTTTGCGGCATTTGCAATTAGGTTGAAAAGAATCTTTTCTATTGCCGGGGCATTGACTCTACCGATAACATCAGGAGCAATTTGTTTTTGAACATCCAGTGACTTTTCGGCAAAGGTTGCTTCAAACGACTTTAGTAGTTCTACTGCCAGTGTCGATACATTGGTTTCTTCGAATTCCAACTTGTGTTTTTGCTTTTCGACCTCTTCCATTTGAAGGATTTCCGAAGCCAGTTTGTTCAGACTCTGTACATTTCTTTGGATCAATTGAAGATTGGCTTTGGAATGCTCGTTCAGGGGGTTGTCGGTCAACTTTTGCAGCGGTAAGGACACCATCGTCAGGACCTGTTTGAAGTCGTGCGATAAATTGGCGAAAAATCGATCTTTGGCGGTGGTTGCTTCTTCCGCGATGCTCAGTAACCTACCCAGTCCGTCTCTTTGCTTGCGGATGGTCTCGTTTTGATTGGAAATGATGGCCGATCGATCTTTTAAGGCACGGCTCTGGCGTTCCTTTTGCCGAAACAGATACCAAATCAAGGCGGCGGCCAGTGAGACGATCAACAAGCTGGACCAGCTCAAGATCAGGAAATTTTGCCGGCGCTGAAGCAACTGGCTTTGGGCATCGATGAAAGCTTGTTGCCGGTCAATCTTGGCGTGCTGTTCGCTCATTTGTATTCCCTGCTGTAAAACGGTGCGTACATTGTTGGTGTCTACCTTCGCACTAAAGAGCGTTTGCCGCTTGGCAACCGGCTTTTCTTGTAAGAGATCAATGGCGGTTTGAATGGCCTTGTCGCCACCGGTAGGGTAGAGGAAAGTCGCATCGATGACTTTCTGGGCTACCATTTGAATGCCTCCATCGGGAAAGCCATCCACACCGATAACGTAAGGGTCCAGGCCCAAGCGGGCACTCGCCGTGGCAGCACTTATTGCCATTTTATCGTTGTGAGCAAAAACCAGGTCGACTTGAAACCCTGCCCGGTTGAGACTGTCTATGACGGCTTCCGCGGCCTCCTCAGACCATCGCAATGCGAAAGGATGCACTTTGATTTTCGGGTTGTTTTTCAGAAAGCTTTGAAATCCAAGGGAGCGTTCGCGGCAAGCGGAGGCACTCATTTTGCCCTGAAACTCGAGTACCTGGCCACGGCCTTTCAGGACTTCTTCGGCAAGCCGGCCGGCCTCTTCGCCAATTCTTTGATTATTCGCTCCGATAAAGGCGGTAAATTGATCCGAATCAATGGCTCGATCAAGCAGGATCGTTGGAATGCCGGATTCATATACGTCGACCAGTATCTTCGTCAGGGGTTGGGCATCATTTGGCGAAATGATCAGTAAGTCGATGCCTGCAGCTATCAAATCCTTAATGTCATCGATTTGTTTATAACTGTCATCTTCTGCATCCCGAACCAGCACGTCGATCTCGAAATCGGGATATAGGGTTAGCTCTCTCCTCATTTCTTCGATCATCGACCTCCGCCAATTGTCCCAGGTATTGACGTGAGAAATACCAACCAAATACTTTTGAGTGGTGGGTTTGTTTTCCCGGCAAGAGAAAACAAAGGCTGATAAACAAAGACACAACCACCAACAGATAAATATGTTGCGCTTCATATATAATGCTTGCTTTTTCGTAACGGCTAGAGTGCAACATTCTTTAAGTTAAGCAATTACAGCAAAATGTTGCGCTACCGAATTTGCCAAATTGTTATTGAACAACTTCATTGATAACATTCTTTCAATCAATTATTAGAATTATGAATACGAGTCATTTTACGTTGGTCTTCTTCGTGCTATGCACACTGCGTGTAAGTGCCCAACTTCCGGACCCCGGCTTTACCCTCGATGGCAATTTGGCGATCGTTATCACCGATCCCCAAAATGACTTTCTCAGCGAAAAGGGTGTTGCTTGGGGTGCAGTGGGCGAAAGCGTACGAAAGAACAATACCATCATAAACATTGAAACGCTCTTTAGGTTGGCAGAAAAACACAATCTACCAGTTTTTGTTTCTCCCCACTACTATTATCCGCATGACCATACCTGGCGTTTCGAAGGAGCTCTGGAGAAATTGATGCACGATATCAAGATGTTCGACCGAGGCTCCGCCCTTTCGGTGGAGGGCTTCGAGGGATCAGGGGCCGATTGGTTACCACGCTATAAGCAATTCATTGCGAATGCCACCATTGTCAATCCGCATAAGATATTTGGGCCGGAATCCAATGATCTTGTCCTACAACTCAGGAAACAGAGGGTGGATAAAGTGATCCTGGGCGGAATGTCCGGAAACTTATGTGTACAAGCACACATGCATGAACTCCTCGAAGCCGGATTCGAGGTTGCCGTGGTCGGAGATGCTACCGGATCAGCTATCTTGCCCGGTCTTGATGGCAATCAGGCAGCGCAGACAAACTATCGAATGATGTCAAGCCATCTTTACAGCACTAAAGAGTTGGAAGAACAATTTAAGAAGGTATCTAATAAATAGGAAATACATAAGTAAGTGATCACCTGCTTCAATGAGACCTGATGTAGTAATTTAATTGATTATGAATGCCGTTTCTCGGAAACTTCTCTTCCGGAAACGGCTTTTTTCTTTAATAAGACCCCTCATTAGAAGGGGGCGATATCCTCATTGGTCGTGAGATCCTGTAGTTGTCCCAATACCAAGTCCGGCTCTACTCCCAATTGCTCAAAAGGCAGATGCTTTCGATTGATCCAAAAAACGCGGAAACCGAAGTTCTTTGCTCCGGTCGCATCCCAGGCATTGGAAGAGACAAAAGCAATTTCCTCCTTGGTTACTTCTAGTTTTTCGACTGCCAGCTCATAAATCTTCGGACTTGGTTTAAATTGTTCCACTTCGTCCGCACTTAATACAAAGTCAAATTGATCGTGAAGCTTATTGAAAGATAAAGCCTCCTGCAACATGCGGGAATCGCCATTGGAAAGAACGGCCAGTTGGTATCTCTGAGCAAGAAATTGCAATGTGGGAGCCACATCTTCAAAGGCGGGTAACTGTCCGTAAATATTGGCAAGATCAGTGACCTTGCGATCATCGACTTCAATGGCGCATTTGTTCAAAGCGTATTGCAAGGCTGCTCGCGTGATATGCGAAAAAGGTTGATAGCGCTCCATGATTTGACACAACCACGAATATTCCAGTTGCTTCGAACGCCAGGTAGTACCCAGTTCGATACCCTTGTTCCCGAATTCCCAGACCAATTTTTGATCGATACTGGAAATATCCAATAGTGTTCCAAATGCATCAAACACAAAGCCCTTGATTACAGACATTTTTTTGAACGCAAATTAATGTTTAATCCGCTCTTGTAACCATCAAAAATTGCGGGCATGAAGATTTTTTGCTAAACCATAAACCGGCCATCAATAAATTCTCAAATGTGATACGTTGGTCCGGGCCCAAATGTGTTTAAGCAGACCGACGATGCCGCGCCGATGATAACACCGCCATATCTGATCTACAACCGCGTTGGTTTCTAAATCTTCTCTGGCATTTTGTTCTTCGCTGGTGCGTAAAAGAATACTTGCATACACCCGGGCGGGCCACTCGGGGTGATTTTTAGCCATTTCCTGTAAGGTGATCTCCTCTGCTGGAGAAAGGCGATTCTGTAATTCCATGATAAAAACTTTTAAGGTTCGATCAGCCTACTTCCAATCTGATGCCAAGTTGCACTTCAGTTTCTTTCCTGATTCAAATGGCTGAAAAACAAATATTTAGATATTGTTTTTTTGGAGGCTTAGCATGCCTGGTATCAATTATTGCACGATATCTCGGAACCTGCCTCGGATATCTACGAAATGTCAGGCCCTTGATAGAGGATCCCAAAAGTGGATGATGGCTGAAGCGGGAATTAGGATCGCAATCGGTGTCCCGGTCGGGTTTGGCTACCGGAAATCAAGAACCTGGTTTTTCAATTTACGGCGGGCTACATACTAAAACTCTAGCACAGTGATTCTTTTTATAAGGGACCCGCTAAGTAACTGTACACCGTCTGTGGGTCCTTATTTGTAATTATGCTATTAGGTGCTGTCCTCCGTCCAAATCGATGATGCTGCCGGTGATGGCGGTGCTTGCCATCAATTGTACGGCTGTCATCGCTACATCCTCGGCTGTAACAACACGCCGAATGGGCAATGTACTCCTTAAATGTGCCGCTCTACTTTGAAAGGATTCGCCCAGTATTCGCTGAGATAGAGGTGTATCGACAAAGCCGGCTGCAATCAAATTGATGCGGACCGGGGCCAGCTCCACGGCCAAATTCTTTGTCAAGGTCTCTACCGCATCGTTCAACGGGCCCGTGACGGCGTATCCGGGGCCAGGCCGGCGAGAAGTCGTCCCTCCCATAAAGACCATGGAGCCCCCTTCCCGAACTTTTTCCACACCAAATTTGGCGATGGCCAACATTGATACAAATCGGTCGTGAAAATTCTGTTGGACAGCATCGAAATCCAATCGACTTAGTTTTACGTATAGTGGCCCTCCGTGGGTGGCCAAGAGATGATCGAATGAACCTATTTCGTCAAAAAAACTTTTCACCTGTTGCGTCTTCGTGACATCCAGCTGTTTTCCACGACTCCCTGGAATCTCGACCAGGACCCGGTCCAAACGATCTTGATTTCTACCCACCACGAAGATGTTCGCACCGTAAGAGCTGACGATCTTTGCAGCCGCAAGGCCAATACCGGAGGATCCACCTAAAAAAAGGATGTTCTTGTCCCTGAAATAATTTTCCAATGAATGCACAGCCATAAACTCTTATTTTAATTGCACAATAATTTGACATCAATTACCGGTTGTCAGCAACCAATTGTTCGGGTGCGGTAATCATGAGAAAATCATCACCCGATACTTCCTCGATCAGTGTTTCCACTTCCTTTAACCACTGCTGATGAGCCCACCCATCATAGTATTTGTCAATCTTTTCCTGGCTGTCAAACGACTCGATCAGCATGAAGTGCTTCGAGTCTTTTTCTTCTTGCAAAAAGAGCACATCGACGCTGCCAGCGGCCTTTTGCCGCTCTGACACATTTCGGATCGAGACCTCTTTGAACTGATTGACCTGTTCCTTTTTGATGTAAAAGTGAATCACTACAGTAATCATAATCAAAGTTTTAGTTTGCGAAGCTATTAGCATTGAGAAAGCATGCTTAAAGATCAGAATACCCCCTTACAAGGAATGCAAGCATATTGCGGGGATGTAAATTCATTGCGGTAAATGCAACTCACCATTGTATGAGATTTCTATTGGGTCGGACAATTTTCTACCTAAATTGGCCAATTTTCACCCCGTTTGCCGGTTGATTCCTACCAACTTTACTAGCTCCGAAATATCGGTTTAACAACTTCCTTCTCCGATATTTCAGAGACTGGTAAACAATTAGGAACTCATATTCATGAAATCTGAACTAGAAGGCCATGCCGTTATCCTGGTCGTTGAAGAAGAAGCAGCACGACTTCAGGAACTTTCGGAGTTGCTCGATCAAATGGGCTACCTTCTACAATCTTTTCACGATACATGGATAACGGATACTCCGCATTTGGTACTGGTAAATCCACAAACAACCTTAACCGAAGATCAGCAAGCAAGGTTGCTTCACTTTCACGAAGTAGCCCGCCTGCCATTTTGCTTTTTGGAAGTGCCGCCGGATAACCCGTTCTGGCATCAATGGTCAACCTTCACTATCTACAATCCCTATCTGAAACCATTTGCTTCTGCCACTCTAAAGGTACTGGCCCGAGAAAAAGATCGCATGAACATGCTTTTGAAGGAACAGGAGCCCATTCCGCAAAAGGAGATCAAGGGCCATCCAAAATTCAAAGAGATTGTTGGAAAAAGTCAGACTTTGCAAGAGGTCCTGACCAAAGTCAACCAAGTTGCCCCTACGGATGCCACCGTCTTCATTACCGGCGAAACCGGAACCGGTAAAGAGCTGGTCGCCCAGGCCATCCACAACCACTCTCCACGACGGGACCAACCATTGGTCAAGCTCAATTGTGCAGCACTTCCGCTGCAGTTGTTGGAGTCCGAACTTTTCGGGCACGAAAAAGGAAGTTTTACCGGCGCCACCCAGCGCCGGATTGGGAAGTTTGAAACGGCACACCGGGGTACCGTTTTCCTGGATGAGGTTGGCGAATTACCCATCGAACTACAGGCCAAGTTGTTGCGTGTCCTGCAAGAGAAGGAATTTGAAAGACTCGGAAGCAATAAAGTGCAGAAAGTAGACATTAGAATCCTCGCGGCTACCAATCGCGATTTGGAAGAGGCCGTCGCCCAGGGCACTTTTCGGGCCGATCTGTATTATCGTCTAAACGTCTTTCCACTGGAAGTCCCCCCCTTAAGGGAGCGCAAAGAAGACATTCTTCCCCTGGCCTTGCATTTTCTTCATCGCTATGCGCGTAACTCGGCAAAACGCATCACTGGACTTTCCAATGCCTCATTGAAGGAACTTCAGTCTTATGATTGGCCCGGTAATGTCAGAGAACTATCACACGTCATCGAGAGAGCAGTCATCCTTCACCAGGGTGGCGTTTTGCAAATCGTCTTGAATGATCTAAAGGTCGCCCCGGTAGTGAATGATGGCGAGCACAAAAGTCCATTCGAATTTAAAACCCTTCTGGAATCAGAAACGGAATTGATCTTCAACACGCTTAAGTTATGCAAAGGTAAAGTGAGGGGGAAACAGGGTGCGGCTGCGAGACTGGGCATCAACCCCAATACGTTGGACTCCAAAATGAAAAAATTGGGGATTACCAAAGAGTTTTTTGTGGATAAGAGCGAAGGCTAAAATGCGAAGCCTGACACGATATTTCGTGCAAATCCGAAGCCAACATTTTTTTCCATTTCCGAGCGGGGAACAACCTCCGGAATGGTCTAATTTGAAGGCAGATTAGATCACCGACAACACGGGTGTTTTTGAAGATCCGTACTTCCATTTTAATTGGCTCTCTGGTATATGCATAAAAATCATTGGTTCTTTTTCTCGTTTTGGTTCTCGGTCTCTACGATGGTGGCCCAACCGGCAATCATCTCTTTTGATGAGATCAAAGCTCTGGGTAAGCAGGCAGAAAAATATCTGGATCACGACTTGGACTCCACCAGGTACTATCTCGAACTTATAGCCACCCAACACCTTCCCCAGAAGCTTTTCAATGAAAGCCCTTACAATTGGGATGCCTTAGGTTTATTCTATAGTTCCATAGGAGAAGTAGAGGCGGCTCAAAATCTATACCAGACCGCCCTTTCTGAAGCAACCGAATCGGGAGACAGTATTGCCATTGGACTTGCCTTGTCCGGTCAGGGTGATTGCTACATAACGATGGGCAATAGGACCAAGGTACTGGAAAAACACATCGAAGCGCTGGCCGTCAATGAAAGGGTTAATGAAGAAAAATCCGCCAGGAACCTAAACGTCATTGGAGTCATTCATGGAAAGCAGGGAAAAAACAAGGAAGCTATTGAGCTTTTACAGAAGGCCATTAGATTAAATCAGAAATACAACCATCTGAGAAGGTTAATCAACAACTATTACAATCTTTCAGTGATCTATTCTCAAGTCGACTCGCTCGATCAGGCCTTGAGCTACGCCCGAAAGGGAATTCAGCAAAGCAGAATCAGTGAGAATAGCGATTTGATTAGCGGGGGGGAGCATATCTTGGGCGACATCTACGCCGAACACGGCGAGGTAGATAAAGCCATCAAACATTATAGGAGATCCGCAACCAATAGTTCCAAAGGAAGTTACATCGACGCCGTGACCGCCGGCTACGAATGGGCGCGACTCCTACGTTTGAAAGAGGAGTTCGGTGCTTCTAAGGATCGGGCCTTGCAAACCCTGGAACAGGCCAAAAAAATAAATCTATATTTTGTACAAATGAAGATCCATAAGTTGCTTGCCGAAAATTACTTTGATCTGCAAGCATCGCGAGAAGCGTATTTACACCTTGCCGCACATTCCAATCTCATGGACAGTTTGCGAAACGACCGTAATCAAAAGCAACTTTTGTTGTTGCAGGAAGAATTTGATGCAACCCAAAGAAAGCAAGAAATTATACTTCTAAAGCAAGCAAATGAATTGGAACAGACCAAAACAGAAAAGGCGATGTTCGTGCGCAATTTTACCATTGCCTTTTCACTTCTGCTGGCCATTTACCTTTATTTCCTTTATCATCGATACCGGGAGAACCAACGAAACTTTCAACTCGTAACAAAGCAAAAACAAAAGATCGAAGAGCAAGCCTATGAAAAAGGGTTACTGCTCCAGGAGATCCAGCACCGAACCAAGAATAACCTGGTGATCATCCAGAGCCTGCTAAATACCAAATACCGCAATACCAACAACCTGGCTGCGAAGAACCTGATCGAAGAGAGCCGACACCAGGTTGAAGCCATCAGTATCCTGCACGAGCAATTGTCCAACAACAATCAATACCGGCAGGTGGGAAGTAAAAATTACATACAATCTCTGGTCCACGGATTTCAAAGGGCCTTACCAAGTGATCAGCGGATTACCTTCAACTGTGAAATCGAAGAGATCGAATTGCCGGTAGATTTGGCCATCCCGTTAGGGTTGATTATCAATGAAGCCATCACCAATGCCCTCAAATACGCCTTCCCTAAGTTGACGACAAAGGAGAATAGGATTACCATCCAATTGTCTCAAGACTGCTCCGGTAAATGTGAGTTGTTGATTGAAGACAATGGTATCGGTATTGCCGAGGCCAAACCATCTACCTTGAATGGAGGCACAGGCTTACGCCTACTGCGAGGTTTGGCCCGTCAAATCAAGGGGCAAATGCAAATGATCAATCAAAATGGAATGCTGATAAAACTGCAGTTTCCCATCCTTTAGACTGTTTATAGCTTGCTGGAATGCCCTTGTTTATTGTGTAGCATAGTTTTTCGACGGGTTTGTCTTTATCCTATGAATTCAGGTTCAAGGTAGCTTTTTACAATATCCGGAGTGAAATGGATACAATACATTGTCCCTTCCGCAGTATCAATTTGTATTTTTCCGCCTAGTTGCCTGGTGAGTCCACGAATGAGGGAAAGTCCGGACTTTTGTGAATGTCCCCCAATGTAAGCTTTCGGTAAACCAATCCCATCATCAGAAACGATGAGTTCGGTACAGTCCCAATGAATTTGAAGACGCACGGTAATGCGACCTGCCCGTCCATTCGGAAAAGCATATTTTATCGAGTTGGTGATGATTTCATTGAAGGCAATACCTAGGGCCACGGCCCTTTGAACATCCAGCATCGCCTGCCCTTCACTTTGCCTGAATTCCATATCAACATTAGCTGGCAGGGCATTTCTTAAATGAATAGTCAAATTGTTTAGAAATTGATTGACCTCAATACTGGAAATGGTACTTCCCGCTTCAAATAATTGCTGATGGATCAAACGTATCGATTCTAGTCGGCCCCGGTTTTTATTGATGACCGATATGGCCTCCTGGTTCTTCAAATGACCCGACTGTGTTGTTAGCAGTGTTTCAAGTATCAGTAAATTGTTTTTGACTCGGTGATGAATCTCACTCATCAGCAGATCTTTCTCTTCGATTAGGAGATTCTTTTCTGCCAGGAGTTTTTCTTTCTCGTGGAGCGATCCCTCAATGACCTGACGTTGATGCTCGATTTGGTGATTCTTTAATTTTTGAATTCGAGAAAGCCGCCATAAAAGCAGGGTGATTACCACGATGATTCCCAAACCCGTTATGATAATTATCAACCAAAGGTTTTTAATTTGATTTTGTTGGGTGAGGTTATGGATCTCTTGCTCCTTCTCCTTTGTATCAAACTCCATCTCCATACGGGCAAAAGCCTTTAGTTTTTCGTCGTTCAGTAGACTATCTCGGTATCGTCCGGCCAGAACTTCAGCTCCATGAGCCCGGGCAAAAGATTTCTGCTGTGCATAAATGGTAGACAAGTTTTGATAACTACCGGCCAAGACTTCTTTGTAATTCACCTGATGCGCAAGATTATTGGCTTCTCTGATCATGGTCCCGGCTAAATCCCATTTTCCCTGCTTCATGTAGACCTCCCCGAGGGCGTTTTTTGCTACCGCATCGATCACCACCGCAAGTGGGTAATTGTGGTCAGCCATCAAGGTCCGAAAGCCTTCTTCGGCCTGATCGAGGCTGTCCAGGGCAAGGTGACACCGAGCCATATAGGAAAGACTCCGGATCCGGGTGTACTCTAATGAGGGCCCGGGTATGCTGTTATTGAGTTCCAATGTTTCAGCAAAGTCCTTTAGGGCCTGATGATATTTTTGCTGGTTGAAGTGAACACTGGCCTTTCCGTATCTGGATATTGTTTCCAACCAGTGACTCTGATAATCATCTTCCAACCTTGCGGCAACTTCCCGGACTTTATCAAAGTAAAACAGCGCCTTATCATGCATGTCGATGTTACGTGCCAGGCTGCCGATATTATTATAGCCAAAGCCTAGGTCCATAATCAATTGATAACGTTCGTTGACTTCGGCAGCCTTGAGATATGCCTTTCTGGCTTCCGAGTAATTCCCCAGAAAACGGTGAGCAATTCCCATGTGATTATAAGCTTGGGAAATTCTTTTCGGGTATTCGCTTTTCGATGCATGCTTCAATAATGTGTCGGCATAAAGCAGCGATTCCTCAAAGCGACTCATATCCAGATGCAGGTCCGACCAACTGTGATAGGCATCGGCCAAAGCTCGATCGTTGCCGAGACTGGTAGCTGCTATTCTGAGTCGATGGAGGTAATCGATCACCAGTCCATAGTCTTCCAAATTGAAAGCTAATCTGGCTAAGGACTTCAGGTGCCAAATGTTGAGACTATCGCTGCTTACCAATATTTGATCTTCGATGCTGTCTATTTGAATTTGCCATTGACTTTTGTCTTGTTGGGCGAAGGTGATGAAACACCACATGAGTAGTAGCGCCGAGATTGATATTCTAACTACCTTGATCCTCTTTTTCATCGCAGGAATGAATTTGTTTGAATTAAAAGTAAGCGACAGGAATTTGCGATGCCCGACCTGTTACAAGATTTTACGGGTGGCTTCGTAGGAACACGATATTTCAGATGTATTCCTGGCCATATCATCCTCGCGGCGCTGAACGCCGCAATAAATTGGCGAAGGAGCAATTTTATCGCATTTCCGGAGTCTATTCTTCAGCATTTTTGGAAAATATATGCGTGAACCCAATTGCAGTTTAGCATGCCGGCAAGACTGCCAGGAACGACGGCGGAATTCAAATTTTAATTATCCTTCATGAGACTACCATTCAGTTCAATTAAAAGTATTTTACTGTTACTTGTATTAAGTAACTGTCAGGAAGTGCCCAGTCAGCAACCGGTTCAACCAACGCCTGTATTTCCGGTAGTCAGGGTAGAGCAAAGAACAATTATTGGAAAGCAATACCTACCTGCGAGTATTGAAGGTATTCAGAATATAGAGATTCGTCCGAGGATCGAAGGATTCGTCGAAAAAATTTACGTGGATGAGGGGCAGAATGTACGAAAAGGCGACATGCTTTTCGGTTTGGAGGTGGAATCCTTAAACCAGGAGGCCAATGCGGCAAAATCGGCCATCGATGTGGCCAAAGCTCAGGTTGCGGCCGCCCAGGTAGAAGTAGACAGGTTAGCCCCTCTGGTGGAGAAGGACATCATTAGTATTGTTCAGTTGGAAACCGCAAAGGCTAACCTAGCTTCTGCACAATCGCAATTACTGCAGGCCAAAAGCTCCTATCGAAGCATTCAAAACAATGTGAATTACCAAAACATCACCAGTCCGGTAAATGGAGTGGTAGGAAAAATCAATTTTCGCCAGGGTTCCCTGGTCGGCAGAGCTGAAACGGCCCCCTTGACCACCATTTCCAACATCCGAAATGTGTATGCTTATTTTTCGATGAACGAAAAAAACTACTTCCAGTTTTTGAATGAGACTCCAGGGAGAACCCTCAAAGAAAAACTGAAAAATGCGCCTGACGTAATTTTGACTTTAGCCGACGAATCGGAATATCCTCATAGAGGAAAAATACAAACGACCACCGGACAAATAGACCCGGCTACCGGCGCGATAAGCTTTAGGGCCATTTTTCCAAACCCTGACGCTTATCTCTCCAATGGGAATAGTGGTCAGGTCATTCTTCCGGTTACTTACCAGAATGCATTGGTCATTCCGGCTCAATCCTCTTACGAGATACAGGGAGTGACCCACGTTTATCAATTGGGAAATGACAGTTTGATCAGGGCAAAGGTAATTAGTTCTGAAGATGTTATCGGTCAGATAATGATTGTAAGGGAGGGTTTACAAGTAGCCGACAAAATTGTGGCTCAAGGCATTATCAATGCACGCAATGGCGTCAAGGTCCATCCACAGGAACAACCTCTGGATAGCATCATCGGCAGTTTCGATCAAGTCTTTAAATAGAGAAATATGCTCAAAACATTCATAGATCGTCCGGTCCTAAGTACGGTGATTTCTATCATCATCGTGATATTGGGCATATTGGGGTTGATAAATCTGCCGGTCACCCAGTATCCGGATATTGCTCCTCCAACCATCTCCGTAACTGCCAGCTTCCCGGGAGCCAATGCCCAAACCATTTTAGAGAGCGTAGTGATTCCCATCGAGGAACAAATCAATGGGGTAGAGGGTATGGATTATCTCACTTCTACAGCCAGCAATGACGGAAGTGCGACCATTACCGTATATTTTAAACAGGG
Source organism: Saprospiraceae bacterium (assembly GCA_028284395.1). GTDB lineage: Bacteria > Bacteroidota > Bacteroidia > Chitinophagales > Saprospiraceae > JANQRV01. The sequence goes on along the minus strand of JANQRV010000439.1, from coordinate 21,090 downwards.
AGTAGATCCGGACATAGCTGCTGTCAATGTACAGAACAGGGTTTCGCGTGCCAATGCCTTACTGCCTGCCGAAGTGATACAAAGTGGAGTGATTACCCAAAAGCAACAGACGAGCGCCCTGATGTACTTTTCCTTCTTTACTACCAATCCGGACTACGATGCCACCTTTATTCAAAATTATCTGAATATCAATGTCATTCCCGAGTTGAAACGCATTAATGGTGTTGGTGCCGTCAATGTTTTTGGAGACAAGAACTATGCGATGAGAATCTGGTTGCGCCCCGAAATGCTGGCGTCCTTTAATTTAGTACCTGACGATATACTCCGAGCTTTGGATGAACAAAGTCTGGAAGCCGCAGCGGGAGCATTAGGGCAAAATTCAGGAACAGCTTTTGAGTATGTCCTGAATTACAAAGGAAGATTTAAAACAGCAGCAGAATACAAAAACATCATCATTCGGGCCTTGGATAATAATCAGTTTATCAGACTGAGCGATGTGGCAGATGTGGAGCTCGACGCTTTTTCCTACAGCACCGTAGCGAAAGCCAATAGCTTCCCGGCAGTAAACACAGGAATTTTTCAAACTGCAGGCTCCAATGCACAGGAGATCGTGCGGGCTATCAAAGCTAAGTTTGACGAATTAGAGCCCTCATTTCCACCGGGTACGGAATATGTCATCAATTACAATGTGGATGACTTTTTATCCGCTTCCATTGAAGGTGTTGTGGACACGTTGATCGAGGCTTTCATTTTAGTGTTTGTGGTCGTATTCATTTTCTTGCAAAGTTTTCGTTCTACTTTAATTCCTGGTATTGCCGTCCCCGTGTCTGTCGTTGGTACTTTCTTTTTTCTAAACCTTTTGGGTTATTCTCTCAATCTGTTGACCCTTTTCGCTTTAATTCTAGCCATTGGCATCGTAGTAGATGACGCCATTGTTGTAGTTGAGGCGGTAGAAGCAAAGTTGGCAGGTGGAGAAAAAGACCCCAAAAAGGCCACGGAATCTGCAATGGACGAAATCTACGGAGCCATTATCTCCATTACATTAGTGATGGTAGCAGTCTACGTTCCGGTCACCTTCATGACCGGGCCAACCGGTATTTTTTATGAACAGTTCGGGGTTACGCTGATAATTGCCATTTTGATTTCGGCGGTCAATGCCCTCACTCTTAGTCCGGCCTTATGCGCCTTGCTATTAAAACACGAATCAAATGAAGGTGTAAAACTTTCCCTCATACAGCGGTTTTCCAGAGCATTCAATGCCGGGTTTACTGCTATGACCAATCGATATGGCAAGGGGATAGGGTTCCTTTGGACACATTGGTGGGTTAGTTTATTAATCTTGGTCGTAGCCGGTTACGGGATTTATTGGATAAATGACAAAATTCCCTCCGGTTTTGTGCCTACTGAAGATCGGGGGGTGATCTTTGTCAATGCTGAACTTCCTGCCGGGGCTTCATTGGATCGAACCGTCTCGGTGATGGACGAACTCTACGAAAAGGCCAGTAAGATTCCGGGGATAGAGAATATTTCCTTTATCGCCGGTCGAAATTTTTTCTCCGGAAATGGTGGTTCCTATGCTTTGGGGTTTATCATCTTATCGCCCTGGGATGAACGAGTTGAAAATCCGGCAATGGATGTGAATGCCATCATCCGGCAGCTGTTCGGTGTGGCTTCGACCATTAAAGAAGGCCGTTTTGTCTTTTTTCAACCCCCACAAATTCCGGGTTTTGGTTCTTCCAATGGGTTTAGCGTAGTGGTGCAAGATCGGACCGGTGGCAATTTCAGGGATTTGGATAAAAATGTTAGTGATTTTGTCGCCCAGGTCATGCAGCGTCCGGAAGTGTTGTTTGCCAATAACAGTTTTGATACGGAGTTTCCCCAATTTGAAATGGAATTGGATATACCTAAGATCAAGGTCGCAAATTTGCAGGTAAGGGATGTCCTGGGAGTGATGCAGGGGTACATTGGTGGGGTCTACGCGGCTAATTTCAGCCGATTTGGCAAGCAGTTCCGGGTCTATGTACAATCTTCGCCGCTTTATAGAGAAGTGAAAGAGGATCTAAATCAACTATTCGTAAAAACAGCAACGGGCGATATGGCGCCCGTAAGTGAATTCATAAGTTTACGAAGGGTATACGGACCGCAATCGGTGAATCGTTTTAACCTGTTCAACGCGGTCACCGTCAATGGGGTGGCGACACCGGGATACAGTTCCGGAGATGCTGTAGCTGCAGTCCATCAAATAGCGGAAGCCCTTCCCGACGGGTATAGCCTGGATTACTCCGGCCTCACCAGGGAGGAGATCAACTCCGCTAGCCAAACCACTCTCATATTCTTATTGAGCTTGTTGTTTGTTTATTTTCTGTTATCCGCTCAATATGAAAGTTACCTCATTCCATTCGCAGTCCTTTTTTCCTTACCGGTAGGTATTGGAGGGGCATATTTAACCACCTTTTTACTAGGGTTAGAAAACAACATCTATTTCCAGATCTCTCTGATAATGTTGGTTGGTTTGTTGGCCAAGAATGCCATTCTCATTGTTGAATTTGCCATCCAGGCACGCAAAAATGGCATGACAACCGTAGCCGCTGCAATTGAGGGGGCAAGAGTGCGGTTGAGGCCGATTTTGATGACTTCACTTGCTTTCATTGCAGGACTATTGCCATTGGTGGTTTCTTCCGGGATTGGCGCCATCGGAAACCGGTCTATTGGCTCGGGGGCAGCAGGAGGGTTGTTTTTCGGTACGTTGCTAGGAGTGTTTGTGATTCCCATCCTGTACATCATTTTTCAGTCGGCTCAAGAACGCCTGGTAAAAACAACCGATAAAAACAAATTAATTGAAGGATGAAATTTATAATAAAGTATGGCTTTTATTGGGGATTGGTAGGAGGACTGATGTCATTGAATGGTTGTTTTGTCGCCAAAAAGTATGAGAGACCCGAATTGGAAACCAACGACCTGTACCGAAACTTTAGCGAAAGCGACACCACCAATATTGCCCAATTGCCCTGGAATGAATTTTTTACGGATGTTCATTTAACCGACTTAATCGAAAGAGCTGTATCCAGCAATTTAGATTTAAAAATTGCCTTACAGCAAGTGTTGGCTGCCGAAGCTTTGTACAAACAAGGTAAACAAGGACAGTTACCTGCTGTGGTCTTAAATGGAACGGTCGCTTCTTCCAAATTTGCAGACAACAGTGCCTTAGGTCAACAATTCGCCAATATTGGTGACGGACAAGATATTGGACGAATTGAACAATACGATCTCACGACAAACATTTCTTGGGAAGCAGACATTTGGGGGAAAATTCGCAGCAACCAGTTGGCGGCAAGAGCGTCGTTTTTCCAAAACGAGGCGGCTAGACGAGCCCTCAAAACACGGCTTGTTGCCTCTGTAGCCTCGGCTTACTACGAACTATTGGCCCTGGATGCCCAATTGAAGGTTGCCAACGAAACCGTTGAAGTGCGGAAAAGGAGTTTGGAAACCATCCGAAACCTGAAACAAGCGGGCAACGAAACGGAAGTAGCGGTTCAACAAACTGCAGCCCAACTAAATACCGCCGAAATCCTGCAAATCTCTTTACAACAGCAGAGAACCCTCCTGGAAAATACCATTCGGTTACTATTAGCGGATCATCCGGGAAAGGTCGAAAGAGGAGTACTGAAGGAACAAGTCGTTCAACAAGATCTAACGCTCGGTATCCCATCGTTACTGCTGAGAAATCGACCCGATATCATGCAGGCGGAATATGATCTGATCAACCGTTTTGAACTGGAGAACGTAGCTAAGGCACAGTTCTACCCCTCCATTACGATCAATGCTTCTTTGGGAATGCAAAGCCTTGCCTTGTCCAATTGGATGGAAAGCGCTTCCTTCTTCAATAACATTACCGGAGGATTCAGCCAACTCATTTTCAATCGCAGACAGATCAAAACACAATATGAAATCGCAGTCACTGAAAAAAAACGTGCCTTGTTGGCCTACCAAAATAGTTTGTTGGTAGCGGGTCAGGAGGTATCCAATGCACTTTTGATTTATGAAACGGAATTACAGCAATTCGAGTTTCAGGAACAGCAAGTCGAAGCATTGACCAAAGCCCTGGACTATTCCGGCGAGTTGCTGGTGAATGGTTTAGCCACCTACCTGGAGGTGCTTCGGGCCAATGACGAAAAATTGGCTGCTGAACTAGAACTCATCAATACCAAATATCAACAACTGAATGCGGTTGTTACTTTGTATGAGGCATTGGGCGGGGGATGGAGATAGATTGAAGCGATTCCCAATGAAGATAAATCATTCTTTAACTTGAACCATATAGCGTATGCAACATTTTGATACCCTTTCCGAAGCTTTACAAGTTTTGAAGACCGAAGGTTATACCGCAGACTTAAACCTAAAAAAGGATAGCCTTGAGTGTAAGGCCCTGGGCCTTGATATTCCAGTCGAGGACTTCTGGGTAGACAAAGTTTTTCGCTTCGAGGGCGATAGCAATCCCGATGATTCCTCGGTGCTTTTTGCAATTTCTTCGGATAAGTACGATCTCAAAGGAGTTTTGGTAGATGCTTATGGTACCTATGCGAATCCATTGACGGAAGAATTGATCGATAAACTGCGGTACGATCCCAATAGAAATTCTGGATAACAAAGAGTTTTCTAACCTTATGTGTTGAGTATTGAAAAATTTTTTGACTTCAAATCATCAACAATGAAATTCATTTGCGCTACTCTATTTATTTCCTTCACTGTTTGTGCAGGGTTGTACGGACAAATAGGAGGTTGGAAGGCTCATTCCAATAAGAAGGCGGAGAAAACAATCCACAAATTTCAGAAAAAGAACCCTGCACTCAAGGATTTTTTCGAGCAGGCTCATGCCTATGCAGTTTTTCCGACAGTAGGGAAGGGGGCTATTGGAATTGGCGGCGCACATGGATCAGGCACGGTATACGAGCGGGGTAAAGTAGTGGGAAGTGCAAGCTTGACTCAACTTACAATCGGGTTCCAATTCGGTGGGCAGTCGTACAGCGAGGTTATCTTTTTTCAAACCGATCAGGATTTTCTTCGATTTACGGAGAACAAGTTCGAGTTGGCGGCACAAGCTTCGGCAGTTGCTGCGGATATTGGTGCCTCGGCAGATGTGGCTTATCAAAATGGTGTTGCCGTTTTTACCATGACCAAAGGGGGATTGATGTATGAGGCCTCGGTGGGAGGACAAAAGTTCAAATTTAAACCAAAATAGAAGGGAGAATATACAATATCATTTCGAATGGCTGATGAACCGGGAGTGGCGGAACCAGCCATTTAAAATGATATTTTACCAAACAGCAACTTTATTACTAGATGGTAGTCATTCCTCCATCAATTACAATTTCTTCCCCAACTATGAAAGAGGATTGTGTGGAAGCCAGAAAAGATACAAGATTAGCCACTTCATTGGGTTGGCCAAAGCGATTTAAGGCAATTTCATCTGTCAGCTGCTTGCGAAACATTTTCGTGTCTTCTTCGGAGAGCCCCAACTCATTATATAAAGGAGTATCAATGGGGCCCGGACTAATAGCATTAACGCGAATACCTTTACCAACCAATTCACCTGATAGGGTGCGGGCCATATTACGAACGGCAGCTTTTGTTGCGGCATAAATACTCGACATAGGAGCTCCGATTCTGCCATTAACCGAAGCATTCAAAATAACACTGCAATGTTTATTCATGATAGGTACCAAGGCCTGTACGAGAAAGTAAGCGCCTTTTACATTAACATTGAAAGAAAGATCGAAAGCTTCTTCAGTAGCTTCTTCAAAGGGCATAAACTTTGCAACACCGGAATTAACAAACAATACATCTATCTTTTCGAAATGCGATCCTACCTTTTCGGGAAAAGCTTTGATGTCCGACATGTCGGATAAGTCCAGCCTTGCACCTGAGACATTACTTCCCATTTTACTAATTGCACGGTCAATCATTGTTTGGTTTATGCCAGCAATAAATAACTGTGCCCCTTCTTCCAGTAATCTTTCTGAAGTAGCTAAGCCGATACCGCTTTCTCCACCAATAATAACAGCGTTCTTACCTTCTAATGACTTCATGTTTTATGTTTTTTTCGTGAAATTATTAAGAAGCTGTAATCAGTGTTTTGGAATAATTGCGATGGTAGCATTTTCTTGCTGCTGGATAACGCCCCATCATCCTCGCCTAAGACCAAGTACATACCTAAAGAAAAATATAAACTCCAATTGCGCACTTATGTCGACTGTATACCGTTGGAACAACTAGGAATCAAAAATCATTTTCAGTCGAACACATGGAACCCAAAATAAAAACCTACAATTCAAAAGAGTTTAGAAGAGAGTACTTCAATGATAGTCAGAAGTTAAATAGACTTTTTGAGCGAAGTATTATAGATTTTTTTTGCTTAAGAATTGAAGACGTGATAGCAGCCGGTGGAATAAAACCCATTCTTCCTTCGAGGGAGGAAAGCCATACGCTTATCTATGTTACCAAAGGTTCGTATAATACTAAAATCGGATTTAAAGAGTATACTATAAAACCTAATGATGTATTGATAATACAGGCGGGCGTCGTATTCTCAACGGAGAAAATAAATAAAAACATAAAGGGCTTCTCCTGTCATTTTCACCCCGATACACTCATTGGTAAATTTGGCAATAGATCATTAATCTCAGAGTTTGATTTTTTAAATACCGGTAACCATCCTATTATTGATATTAATGATTCGAAATCTGCGGTACAGAATATTTTTGAAAGATTGACTGTAGAGTTTAAAGGCACAGAAAAGCCAAACTTGATTATCATACACTCGTACCTTTATGCTCTGCTCGCAGAGTTGAAGATTTTATATGGTCAAAACCATCCAGTCACTCAGAGTGCCGCTTATCGAATGACATCTCAATTCAGGGCCTTAGCTTATAAAACAGCTAAAGAAAATTTAAAAGTAGCTGATTTGGCTAAGATGATGAATGTCAGTCCCAATCACTTAAACAAATCCGTAAAATCTACAACTTCCAAAACTGCTTCAGAAATTATCAATGAGATCAAAATAATCGAAATCAAATACTTACTCTACCAATCAGATCTAACAATCAGTGAAATCTCCTACGAAATGGGTTTTTCGGACCCTTCTTATTTCACCCGGTTCTTTAGAAAACGAGAGGGAATCTCACCTACCGAATTTCGTCAATTGATTGAAAAGTTCTAGCAATAGCATAAATCCTTCTACCCCGAAATCACAGCGCGTGCAGACCTTTGCATTGACATCATTTTTGTAGCGCATGTTCTGATTTGCGCTCATTCTTTGTATCGGATAGATTCAAAGTATTGCTGAAAATTTCAATTAAGAGTATGAAGAAAATATTGCTGATAACTGTTGGGATACTCGGTACTTTGGTGCTGTTGTTTTTCATTTTAAATCGAATTTATCGGTTGGTCACCATTGATGAAAACCTGGATGAAAAGATTACAAATGGGGCAATAATTCTGGATGTTAGAACAGAAAAGGAGCGCAATACGGGGTACATCGAAGGTTCAAAACACATTTCTCTGGGAACGATTCGGGAGCGTTATGTAGAGTTAGACACCGCTCTAACTTACATTACTTATTGCTCTCATGGAATACGGAGTGTCGAAGTAAAAAATATTTTGAAGGAAAAAGGTTTTAGGAAGGTTTATAATGGAGGTGCTTTATCTGACTTGCAAAACATTATAGATAAGGCAAATCAGAAAAATGATAGTTCCCCTATTTTTTAAAAACGAGAATGCGGTCAATTTGCGTTCGGAACAAAGCCGCTGTTTTCTGAACCATATGATAGCGTAACCCGGCTATTCACCTCTCAGATGATCCGTAGGATTGGCCACGGCCGCACGAATGGCCTGGTAGCTAATAGTGAGTATCGCGATCCCTAACGCACACAGGCCGGACAGAACAAAAACAGACCATTCCATGGTAGTCCGATAGGCAAAATCCTGGAGCCAGGACCTCATGAACCACCAGGCAATGGGAACGGCCAGCACCTGTGATATGAGGACCAATATGGCAAAGTTTTTGGTGAGCATTAAGGTAATACTTGAAACGGAAGCACCCAATACCTTGCGAATGCTGATCTCTTTCCGGCGCTGTTCGGCCATAAAGGTGGCCAGGGCAAACAACCCTAAAGAGGCTACGAAGATCGCCAGACCGGTAAAAACGGTGAAGATTCGACCGATGCGGTGTTCAAGCGTATACATGCGAGCAAAACGCTCGTCGAGAAAGTGGTACCGAAAGGGCTGATCGGGTGCGAAAGTTGACCAGGTATTCTCGACAGTAGCCAGCAATCGTGGCATGTCGACAGTACTGGTTTTTAGCAACGTAGTACTGGCCCATGTTCCAATTACCAAACTAAGGCCGTGAATGTTCTCTTTCATTGATTCATAATGGAAATTCTCAATTACCCCGATTATGGTATAGGTCGCTTCCAGTAGTTTACCGGTTTCAGCATCCAAGTACGTATAGGAGGTGATTTGCCGGCCGATCGGGTCCTCGAACCCCAGCATATCTACAGCTTTCTGATTGAGGATAACAGCCTGGGAGTCAGTAGGCATATCAATCGAGAAGTCTCTTCCCTCGGTGATTTCCATGCCCAATGTTCGGATATAATCATGATCGACGTACCACTTGGCTAACCCCACGGCGGTTTCTTCCGGGTTCGTTCCCGTTGGCCAGGCCCCCGTACCATTCCGGCTATAACCAGTCACGGGGATGTATCCGCTATGTGATACATATGCTACGTCAGGTATTTCTTTCAGGGCCTCTTCAAATGATTGGGTTTGGTTTTTCAACATGTAACTGTCTTCAATAATGATTACCTGATCTTTATTGAAGCCTAGTTTTCGATTTTGAATGTAGTCAATTTGCTGTTTGACCACGAGACTGCCAATGATCAGTGCGATCGAGATGGTAAATTGGAATACAACCAATGCGGAGCGGAAACGAGCTCCTTTGCTACCTGAATTTAGCTGTCCTTTTAAAGTTTGAGCCGGTCGGAAGGAGGAAAGGAAAACCGATGGATAGGTTCCGGATAATAAGCCAATTAGGATGGTAGCCCCCAACAGAACCGGGAAAAGCAAAGGGTTGGTCCATGGAATGGTCAAAGTCTCGCCGATGAGTTGGTTAAAGGCAGGTAATAAGAGCGTAGCCAATGAGATAGCCAGCACAAAGGACAACAAACTTATTAATACGGATTCAGAGAGGAACTGATGAGCCAGTTGACTTCTGTAAGAGCCCAATACCTTCCGCAACCCTACCTCTTTAGCCCGATTAGCAGATCGGGCCGTTGAAAGATTCATAAAATTTATACCGGCAATGATCAGTATGAAGATGGCAATGGCGCCAAATAGCCGAACATAACGGATATCTCCATGTACCCAATAACCAAAGACATCGCTCGATTTGAGGTGGATGTCTTGCACGGGTTGCAGTCGATACCAATGATGCTCTCCTGCTTTCACCTTTTCTTCATAATCCGGTTCCTGGTATTTTTTAATGATCTGAATCATTTTTGTCTCCAACGCCGGCACATCAGCCTTCGGGCTGAGTTTAACATATGCCATAAAATTGGAAAACCCCCAATTGGGAATTTTGGCCGTAGCCACTCCTTCCATCGACAACAGGTAATCAAATTGGAAGTGAGTATTCACCGGCAGATCTTCCATCACACCGGTGATTTTAAAAGGGTTTTCCGTATCATTGCCAAGAATAAGATGCTGCCCTATTGGGTTTTCTCCCGGAAAATAGCGTTCTGCTTTGCTTCGGGTCAACACCATGGTATGGGGCTGGTCAAGGGCATTCCAATTCCCATAAATCATCGGAAACTGAAACATTTTAAGAAATGCCGGATCCGCATAAACAAAGCCCTCCTCATAGCTATTCTTATCGGTTGTCTCTGTTCTCACCAAATTGCTCCCCGCTTCCGAAAGTTCAGGGGCGATACGGGCCGCCTGTATCACTTCCGGGTAATCACGAAGCAGTGTTTCGGCTAAGGGGGTAGTTACTATAGCTCCTTTAAGCAGCTCCCCATCAAACATCCCTTCCTCTAACACTCGGTAAATTCGGTCTCCTTCGGGGTACTGACGGTCATAACTCAGTTCATGTCTTATATAAAGTAATATCAGTAAGCAGCAGGCGAGTCCAACGGCGAAGCCACTAATATTGATCAGCGAGTAAAATCTCTGCCTGAAAAGATGCCGAAAAGAGATCTTCAAATAGTGCTTTAACATATCGGGATGATAAAGGTGATGAATGGATAGCTGTTTCTTGCCAAAAAAGTAAGGGCTCACATAGCGTAGCGCCTTTAGAAGGAAACGGCGCCTGGCCTTTTGAAAGCCGAATGCCTCCACCTCCTCCTGAAAGAGTTCGTTGAGGTCTCCTTCTATTTCTTCCAGAAAAGAATCGGCGCAAAACCAACGGAGAAATCTCATGACTGCAGCCGGAGGTTCGTGGTATGGTGGTACTTCTGGGATCAATTGAAATCGATTTGGAAGCCTGAGTCCGGGATACGCTGCCAAAGCCGTTGTCGCAGTTCCTTGGTTGCGAATAAGGCCTTTTTGCCCTTTAGGTTGACCCGGTATAATTTTTTCCTCTTACCTCCTCGTTTCTGGGATTTCTCTCCGAATTTAGCACTCAAGAACCCTTTTGCTTCCAGTCGGTTGCAAGCGGCATGTACGGCACTGATCGAAATCTTTCGCTGGGTTTGTTCTTCTAATTCTTTTTTAATGGCCAAACCATATGCATTCTCCTGCAGAGCAACGACGACTAGCATGACTATTTCTTCAAATTCGCCGAGATGGGTTCCCTTCATTATAAAAATTGATGATTTTATCCATAAATGTAAATAAAAAAATCTCGGGGAGCAACAAGGGCTGATATTTTATTTACAAAAGCGAATAAAATAGTCGTGATCCGGTAGTAGGAGCAATATCTACTTTATCCGGTTTTTCCACTCTAATGCCGGGCAGCATCACTTCAAACAATCGCAAACCTTAATCCATCCCAAATGCCACATTGCAGCAAATACCAAACTCATCACCACCCAAAAGCCAATTATCGAAAACAAGGTCACCGTGAATAAGCCAGCCTTTGGGGGACTTCATCCGCTTCATGCTCTTCTCTATTCTAAATGCTACTAATTCCGGATCTTTGGATAGCAGCCGCGAAAGCTCCATGAAACAATAGATTTGCAAATCGATGGCATTGGTAGGTGCTGTGGGAAATGGAACGGCCTTCAAAGGTACGATCACTTACTTAAGTAGGTGGGAGGGCTTAATGACTAGATTTTATGAAAAAAATATTCATTTCCCTACCTTCATTAGAAGGTATGAATTTAGCTCCTAAGGCTGGTCCAAAACAAAAAAAGTGCAAGTTCCATATAAGATAATTCTCTTGGTCTTTTTCAGTTCTTTCCTACCATTGCTCTCTTTTAGCCAAATATTGGATTGGGAATTCAATGCAGTGGAAATTCCGGGTGGATACGGTGGGAACAAGGTACAAGCCATCATCCAGGATCACAATGGTTATCTATGGATTGGCTCTCAAAACGGGTTGTATCGATTTGATGGAAAAGCATTTAAATCCTACGTACACAACCCGGCAGATGCAAATAGTATTAGCGATAACTACATAGAATGTATATATGAGGATAGCAAGGGAGATATCTGGATTGGCACGGTTGGGAATGGTGTAAGTCGTTTTGACCCCATCACAGAAAATTTTACACGGTATTATGATGAAATTCTCGACTCTGGTTCAGGGAAACATACTTTGGTGAATAGTATCGAAGAGGATAGGGAAGGAAATATTTGGATCGCTAGTTTGAGCGGTTTGTCAAAATTTGATAGAAAGAAAAAGATATTTACAAAATATAGGCATGACCCAAATGACCCCAATAGTCTTAGCAATGATTTAGCTACGGTTGTTTATTGCGATAAGGCGGGAAAGGTTTGGATAGGGACCGGTTTTTACTGGTTTAGTGGTAATAAGGGAGGCCTAAACCAATATGTACCCGAAAAGGACCACTTTATCCGGTACATGCACGATTCAAATAATGAATTGACGATATCCAACAACTCAGTATGGAGTATTTTGGAGGACCAGGAAGGCCATTTTTGGGTAGGAACCGGTGGAAACAACGGATTAAACTTAATGGATCGCTCAACGGGCACCTTTACTCGATTCAAATTTGACCCCGAACATCCGGAACAACTGAGTGCACCAAATATTGAAAGCGTTTACAAAAATAACTCCGTCGGGCTGAGGCGTGTATTTGAAGATCAGCAAGGGCAATTATGGTTATTAACCTATGATAGAGCACTCGGAATTTATGACTTAAAAACTCAACAGAGCAGCTTATATCCCATCGAAGAATTCAGTAACCTGGATAGAGTTGTTCCTACTAGCAGAGTTTTCAATATCCTACAGGCCAAGGATGGTAGTGTTTGGCTTTCTTCAGGTTCTTCGGGGCCGGTAATGCGTGTGCTACCCAGCAATACTTACCTTAAGTTTATTTCTCTCAAAGGCTTAGGTATAGGTATAGAAAATATCCAGATCATTGAATTATTTGAAAGCAGGCAGGCAGATGTATGGCTCGGGTTGACAGAAGGGAAATTCGTCCGGTTGAATGCTGAATTAAAAAATAGCCAGATCTTTCATAACAAGGATTATTCTAAGGGCGCTCCAAGTGCTGGTAACATGCGCGTTATTTTTGAGGATCAATCCGATAAAATTTGGATTGGTATTAATAATCGAATCGAACATTTTGATTTAGCATCGCGGCGATTTAATGCCATTAACATTCCTTTGCCCACGCATTCTAATGTGCCTACTGAACAACCAATTTTCGCTTTGAACCAGCAAGCCAATGGTGATTATTGGATTGGAACTTTAAGCTGGGGACTATTTCGGTACACTCCCGGCACTGAGACATATAAGCATTTTCATCCGGATTTGGACGCTATTCAGCGTTTAAGCAATCGATCGGTTTCCAATATTTTTTTAGACAACCATGATCAACTCTGGGTAACTGGTGGAGATATTCCAATTTTTGTCCCTAATCTAGACGCCGGCTTTCTGGATCAATGGTCTGATGAAAGAGATCGGTTTATACGCCATTTACCAGATGGAAATCAGAAGATACTGGGTAGAATGCCTGTATCAATAGAACAGACCAAAGAAGGCACGCTGTGGTTTGTGTCCTGGGGTGGTGGATTGCATGCCTACGCCCCATCAGAAAAGAAGTTGAGCTATTTCAACCCGACCGAGGGTAATTTTCCGGACTGGGACACCCGCTGGTTGGTGTTCGATAAAGAGGAAAACAAGTTATGGATTGGTACGCGTCATGATGTCTATCAATTTGATCCGGAAACTTATGAATACATTAAATACGCTTTATTTGCGGATCGTCCTGGAGAAAGTGATCATGGTAAAGCAATCATGCAAGCATCAGGTGAAATATTGTTTGCCTGGGGAGAAGGGTTGTATCAATTTAATCCTAAAAAATACGACTTAGAACGTGCCAAATGGAAAGCTCCTGTGGTTCATTTAGCAGATTTGTATATCAATGAAAAAAAAGTCCCGATTGGTAAGGAAAGCATACTTAAAAAACCCTTAGCTAAAACGAAGAAACTCAGCTTGAATTATAACCAAAACCAATTCGGAGTTGAAATTCATAATTTTCATTTTAAGAATCCTGATCTGAATAGAGTAGCGTACAAATTGGAGCCATATGATTCCAAATGGCGAATTTTAGATAAGAGTCAATTGGCGCAATACCGACAAGTACAACCGGGAGCTTATACGTTCTTTGCCAAAGGGTACAGCAGTGAAGGCCTGGAAAGCGAAACCATTTCTTTGTCCATTCGGGTTCTTCCTCCTTGGTGGCAGAGTACCTGGGCTTATATTGCATATTGCTGTCTGCTTATTAGTATTCTCATCCTGGCCCGCCAACAAATCATCAAGCGAGAAAAATTAAGAAGTCAACTAAAATTGGAGCAAATTGAAAAAGAAAAAGTACAGGAAATCGACCAGTTACGATCCCGGTTTTTCGCCAATATCTCCCATGAATTTCGCACGCCTTTGACTTTGATTAAAGCCCCATTGGAAGATCTATTGGCAAGTAAACGAACGCCGGACGATCGATTAACCTTCCTCAAAATGCACGAAAATACAGGGCGACTGCTCCATTTGGTCAATCAGTTGTTAGACTTATCACGATTGGAATCCGGAATATTACAATTACAATTGAAACCGGTAGCTATTTTTTCCTTTTTACGTCAATTAGCCGCAAATTTTACCTCTCTAGCTGATCAAAAGCACCTAAAATATCATATAAAAATACCTGACAGCTCCATAATCCTAGAGTTGGATCCAGATAAGCTGGAAAAGATTGTGTTAAATCTTCTGGCCAATGCCTTTAAATTTACACCAGAAAATGGCTGGATCCAGATCGAAGCAGTTTATCAAGAAACCCTTACCATTAAAGTTGGCAATAGTGGATCATCAATCCCCAAAGCAGAACAAACTAAAATTTTTAATCGCTTTTACCAAGCAGGAGATACCCGGCATCAGGGAGCTGGCATTGGTTTGGCGTTGGTTCGGGAATTCATTGATTTACACGGTGGAAGCCTCCAATTACGCAGTAATGATAAAGAAGGTACTTGGTTTGAGGTGAATTTGCACGCAGAATTGGTAACCCTAGCTAATACTGCTTCTTCCCCAGTCCTGGTAAAAACCGAAACCACGAATACTCCCACTATTCCGATCAATGCAGTTTCTGTATATGATCTAGTCCAAGAACATCCACTAATCCTTATAGTAGAAGACGAGGCCGATGTCCGCACCTATATTAAGCAACGTTTGGTACCAAGTTTTCAAATTCTGGAAGCAGAGAATGGACAAGAAGGTTTGGAAAAGGCCAAACAAAGTATGCCAGATTTAATTATTTCCGATGTTATGATGCCCATTATGGATGGAGTCAATTTCTGCCAAAAATTAAAAACGGATGTGCAGACGGACCACATTCCAGTTATTTTACTAACGGCTAAAGCAGACATAGAAAGCCGGTTGTTAGGTTTAAAAACCGGAGCAGATGATTACCTTGCTAAGCCATTTAATAGCCAGGAATTAATCCTTCGATGTCAAAATCTAATTACTTTACGAAAAAAGCTGCAACAACGATATCAGGCCGGCATCCAGGCCTTGCAAGGATCAAATACAGTTACAAAAGGAGAAGCAAAATTTATTGCAAGAGCAATCAATATAGTTGAAGTACACTTAGCGGATCCGGGTTTTACTGCAGAAGTTTTTGCACAACAGATGTACTTAAGTCGACAACATTTACATCGGAAGCTCAAACAGGTGACCGGGATGAGTGCGACTGACTTCGTAAGGAATATCCGCCTGGAAAAGGCAGTACAACTAATAAATGATAAAGACCTTAATATTTCACAAATTGCCTATCAAACGGGCTTCAACAACCTGTCTTACTTCGCCAAATGCTTTAAGCAAAAATACGGTACGACGCCGTCCGCTTACCAGAAAATCCAATAGACAATATGGAATCCTCAAAAGTAAAGCAATCATTGAACAGTATTTCACAGAGCTCAATAGGGGCCACCCGAAACCCCCAGCCAGGGTAGACAAATATATCTCTCTGATCGAAGTATAGCACTGAAACAATACATCCAGGTTTTCGAATTGGCCTTTCCCCGCTTCCAATAAGGAGGCAAGAATACCAGAGTTTATTACCTAATCCCGAATAAATAAAGCCGGCATTTCCTATAGCAATTCTCGAAATATGCCCCATGAATCCTGTAAAAAATTGATTTTCAACAACATGATACATTTGTGTTAAAGATGGTGACATTTCTGTTAGGCCCTCTGGCTCTTGAATCCCACCTTTAAGCCTGTTGTAAAAGTAATCATCGACGGCCTTAAAAAACCAAAGGTAAATGAGATTGGAGAATCCTCCATTATCTCTTTTGTTTATCCCCTTTACTTTACGGCATCATAAGGCACTATACATCATTTAAATCAATTAAAATTATCATTATGCAAACTTCAGATAACATGCAAACGAACACTATGAGTCGGGATATCATCAAGGTAAGAGCTCATGATGCCATCGTTGGTGTATTGTATTTGATCTCTGTAGGTCTTGCCTATCAATTTGGAATGCAATGGCTCTATATTGCGCTGGGAGTGGCTTTATTACAAATCATAAGTCCATTTACAAAGTTTTGCCCTGTATACACCCTATTGAATAAGTTAATGCCAAATACCACTCCTATGCAAAATGGGAAATAGTGAGGTTGTTCGAGGTTTTCTGATTCCAGCGAACGTTAAGGCTTGGGTGCTCTGCCATTAGGTATTTAAGGTAATTACCCATTTTTAAAGGACCATCACAGAAGAACTATTTTATGAAAGCACCAATAACCAAACTGACTTTTACATTTAGCTTGATAATGTGTTTTATTCAAATAGGGCTAGCCAACAATATTCAGGTATCTAGCGCGATCCTCACCGGTCAGGATGCAATCAATGACACTTACCAAATTCAATTTGATCTGAGCTGGGAGAACTCCTGGCGCACTTCCACTTTCGAGCGTAATTGGGATGCGGCCTGGGTCTTTGTGAAATACAGGGAATTAAGCCCCTTAGGGGAATGGAAACATGCCCTGATTAATGAAACCGGATTTGTAGCACCTACAGGAGTGACCATAGAACCCTCCATTATACATGGCAGTAATCCTGCAACTTATGACAACATGGGAGCTTTCGTCTATCGGGATGCCAACGGCATCGGTGATGTCAACTGGCAGGGAATTCAATTACAATGGGATTACACTAGTGTGCCGGATGATGCCGTCCTGGAAATCTGTGTCTTTGCCATTGAAATGGTCTACGTTCCGCAAGGTGCTTTTTATCTGGGAGATGGATCGGGGGTTTCCGGTTCGTTCGAGGCTGGCACTTCCGGCCTGCCGCTTTTGATCGAAAGTGAAGAAATAGAGTTGCTCTTAGGCGGTGCTGCTGCCACTAACTTAAACAATAATAATTCAGGAATTGATGATTTTAATGACAATACAGTAATAGAATTAGATGAGCCCTTATTTCCAAAAGGCTTCAATGCATTTTATATGATGAAGTATGAATTAAGCCAAGGTCAATATGCGGCATTCATAAATAAGTTGACACCGATACAACAAGCCAATCGGTTTGACAATAGTAATTCTGGTAGCTCTGGTTATACCATTACTGGTCAGGGAGGGGGAAATATTGGGCCGTTTTCAGCTTCTAGCCCGGATCGAGCTTGTGGATATATGAACTTGGCGGATCTGAATGCATACCTGGACTGGGCTGGACTGCGGTTTCCAACGGAGTTCGAATGGGAAAAGGCGGCAAGAGGTTCACTATATCCGGTTCCGAGGGAATTTGCATGGGGAAATGCAGAACTCAATCGAGTAGAATATATACTTATCAACGATGGCTTAGAAAATGAAATGATTATTAATCCGGGAGCAAATATTGGGAATGCCTTATTAGGAGAGAATAGAGGCGCGGATAGACCCCATAGATGTGGGATTTTTGCTGCCAGTGCCCAAAATCCCACAAGGATCGAAACCGGAGCTTCCTATTATGGTATTATGGAGTTGACGGGTAATCTTGAAGAATTTGTGGTAAGTGTTAGTAATCCTGAAATGCGATCCTTTTACGGGGAGCACGGAAATGGAGTATTGAATGCCAACGGGGATAGTGACCTTAACGGTCCTTTAGCTTCTATTTCGGTTAAGGCGGGAACTTGGGTTTCCTCTGCTAACGGTAGCTTTGTTTCCAGACGAGTAGGAACAGTATCCCTAATAACTCGATCTGGTTTTGCCGGTTTAAGAGCCTGCCGGTCTGCAAATAACGCCCAATGAAATGAGCATGAACTTTTTTAATCAAAAGTTCACCAAACAAATGAAAACTTTGAATTTTTTACTGCTTGTTCTGCCCTTAACTTTAGGTCCTGTTTTATTGACCGGCCAAAACCACAACATCTTCAACGGAGGCAATGGGGATGGCTTTAGTCAGGCCAACTATGTCGAGCCCCTTAACAACTCCATTTTTGGAGGACGTAATGCGGATGGCTTTAGTTTTATCTTCTATACGGCACAATTGAATAATACAGTCTACGCCGGAGGCAACGCGGATGGCTTTGCCAGTATGTCTTTCGCACAAGCGTTGAATAATGGGATTTTTACCGGAGGTGATGCAGACGGCTTTAGTTTCATGGCCTACACTCAGCCCTTGAATAATGGGATCTTTGCGGGTGGCAATACCGATGGCTTCTCCAACCGGAGCTATGCCCAACCTTTAAACAATAACATCTTTGCGGGGGGCAATGCCGATGGGCATAGTACAATTGCTCATGCTCAGCCACTGAATAACAGCATATTTTCCGGAGGAGACGGCGATGGCTTTGATCTGATAGCCTACCAAATGACTTTTAACGAGGTCGCCATTAAAGTAATACTACAAGGGCCGTACGTCCCTTCCCAAAACAGTATGCGTACTGATTTAAGTGGCTTGCCTGGCTTTCCACTTATCGAACCGTATACGGACTTGGGTTATGTACTACAAAACAAAGGCGCTACTATACAACTCACAGATGGTCCCGCAGGAACGGAGATTGTAGATTGGATTGTAATAGAGCTAAGGGACTTGATCAATCATGGATATTATGCGCGTGCAGCTTTACTTTTAAAGAATGGGACCGTTGTCGACACCCAACTTTCACCCAGTGTAAAATTCAGGAATATTCCCACGGGAAATTATCATTTGCTCATTCGTCATCGCAATCATTTGGGAGTGATGACGGATGGTACTATTACCATTAACAACAATTAAATTTGATTAAGATGAAACCCATTTTACAGATCTTATTCTTTTTGCTACTCAGCTACGGTAGTATTACCGCTCAAAATCTAGTCACAATTAAGGTTGATGCACAACTAACGGATGACCAAGGTCGATCCATGATTAAAGCAAGAAACCACCACCTTGTCATCGATGCTCCACCACCATTGGGAGGGCCGAACGAAGCAATTAACCCTATTGAAATCCTATTCTCCGCCTTAGGAAGTTGTGGCGTATTAGTATCCGAGAAGGTTGCTGATGAATTGGATATTAATTTAATCCAAGCATCGGCCACCGTCGAAGGCGATTTAGATCCAAGGGGTGTCAAGGGAAAAGCCGTAAACCCGCGCATCCAAGTGTTTAGAGTTAAATTAAGTTTGACCGGGCCAACCAAAGCGGAAGGCAATAAATTAGTAGAAGCGATCAAAGCGAGATGTCCTGTTTATACCACACTGGAAAGAGCCGCCCCCATAGAATTAGAGCTGGAACTAAAGCAATAGCTAAAGATTTAGGCCAGGTAAATTAAAAAGTAGGGAAACCGAAATTTCGGAAGATATTTTGAAAATGCTTAGGCCCCTTAAACAGGGGTTTTATATTCAAATAGGGGCTCCCGAATTGGAGCCTGATTTCCAACACCAGGAGAAAGGTATTAAGCGGGTCCCGCGGTAGTGACAATGATCGGATTTCCATCTTTGTTGGAATAGGTGGTGGTAAGCACTACCGTAAACGTCTGAAAGTTCAGGTTTTCTCCTTTTATTTTGCCACCGCATCACTCATAAAGCCAGGGAAAGACTTTGTAGTCCGCTTGATTTTTTGAATATTAAGGAATGAAGGCGCTACGGGGGTTGTAGGGTGTTCTATTGAAATAACCCGCTAGATAGCGAGTTACACAGATGTCAGGCACAAGCAAAAATGAACATAAAATGATATTAGATGAATTTAAACCTTTTGTAGGACAACACTGTGAAACCACCGCAACCGGAAGTCTATTAAAGCAAATAGGCGTAGAGATCTCAGAGCCAATGTTATTCGGACTTGGAGAAGGTTTAAGTTATATATTTTGGAATATGAAAACGATGGACTTTCCATTTATTGGTGGTAGAGTAAGTCCTGATGTCCTAACAGAAAATATATGCCGAAACCTGAACCTAAAGCTGGAAGTAAAAGAAACTTCATCCCTAAAAAAGGCGTGGCGTAATGTGAGCGATGAGTTGGAGCAAGGAAAAGTAGTCGGATTGAAATTGGACTGCTATCATTTAGATTATTTCACGAGCAAAATACATTTTGCCGGACACTATGTAGCCATGTATGGTTATGACAAGGATTATGCGTATTTGGTTGATACGGACCAACAAGGAAGACAAGTAAAAACAACGCTAAAGAGCCTTGAATTGGCAAGGAGTGAAGAATCCTCCAATCAAAAACGTTAGCTACAAAGGGATTGCAAAAACGTCAACTGAAATCAAAAAGTGGTTCAAGAACAGTGGAGATGTAAAAAGAGATTTTCAAACAACTTCAGTACTAATGGAACGAGCTGGAACAGGTGGCTCCCTTTTTAGAAATTTGTACAGGGACTTTTTGCAGGAAAGTTATGATTTACTACGGATTGATGGAATAAAGGAAAGTCATAAAGACTTCAAAGAAATTGCAGAACTTTGGAAAGATGTTTCCGACTTATTCTACCAGGCCGGAGAAACAAGAGATGTGAAATACATCGATGAAGCCTCTGAAATATTATTGAATCTATCAGAAAGAGAAAGGATAGCAATGGAAAAATTGAAAGAAGCCTGTGCCTGACAAACCACTCAGCCCATCAAAACTCTTGCGCATATCCGTTGCTCCTTCATATATGGGGATACCCGGACGCTTACTTTGAAATAACGGCAGTAAAGATGATACTTTACCTGGTTGAAATATAGTTGTCAAAGATTTGATTCGCCCATTAAACCTTTGCCATTGTTGCTGGCTCCTTCGTTCCGTCTTTGCTTTTGTTTAGCCGTTTTCCTGGTAGTAGGGGTTGAAGATCAGTCTGAATTTTTTGTTAAAAATGGACTTTTAAGTAAGTGATCAATTTAATTTGCCTAATTCTGATGGGCTCTTTTTTCCTTTGACGGTGTTACAAAAATCCTCATTATGCTCTGGCATAACTCCGG
>JANQRV010000438.1 GCA_028284395.1 Saprospiraceae bacterium | reverse complement strand
CCGGAGTTATGCCAGAGCATAATGAGGATTTTTGTAACACCGTCAAAGGAAAAAAGAGCCCATCAGAATTAGGCAAATTAAATTGATCACTTACTTATTATAACTGCAATAGCAAAAACCATTTAGATGAAAATCGAACATTTAGCCCTCTGGGTAGCCAATCTCGAAAGCATGAAATCCTTCTACGAAACCTACTTTGGAGGTAAAGCCGGCGAATTGTATGTGAACCCACGCAAACAATTCCATTCTTATTTCATCACTTTCGAAGCGACGGGCAGTCGATTGGAATTGATGACCAGGCCCGACATCACACCCAAAAATACGGATAGGGGGTACGATCACGGACTAGCTCATTTTGCGGTATCCGTTGGCTCTAAGACGGAAGTAGACCAACTGACCGAGCGATTGAGAACCGATGGTTTTATCGTTGCCGGAGAACCCCGCACTACTGGTGACGGATACTACGAAAGCGTTGTCCGCGACCCGGAAGGCAACCTGGTGGAAATCACCATTTAATTCAGTTCTTCCAGGATCAGGTCCGTCATATCAAACCGGGGAAAATCTCCGTGATTGCTGAGCAGGACGACAGTAATATCGGCATCGGGCTGTTTGACAAACATGGAGAAAAAACCAAAATCCGTACCCGGATGGTGAATAATCCGGTGCTTTTTGGAAACCCTGAATTGATACTCGTCGATGATCCAACCATAACCGTAGAAGCACTCCATTTCTTTATACCGGGCGTGCCGCTGGTAAGCCCGTTCCAATAGGGTAGGATCCACCAGCAAATCCCCATCCAAAGCTTCGCTCCATTTTAATAGGTCTTCAGCGGTCGAAGTAATGGCTCCGGCACCGATGACATTGGTAATAGGGTAGGGCGGTTCAGGCTTGCCATAGTGGTAACCTACGGCCATCATGGAATCCGAAGTCGGCACTGCGATAGAGGTCTGTTCTAAGTTAGTCTTTTCCAGCAGCTCTTTTTGCAATACCTGGTCAAAGGGTTTGCCGGTGATTTTTTCGATGATCCCGGCCAGAAGTACATAGCCGCTATTGCTGTATTCAAATCGACTTCCCGGTGTAAAATTGAGCGGGTCGCTGGCGAATTTCCGGATCAGGCTATCCAAGGGGAAAGGAGTGGTCATGATCCTTGTCAGATACTGGGTATTGTTGGTGTAGTTGGGGATGCCCGAACGGTGGGTCAGCAACTGCTCGATGGTCACCTCCCCATGAATGTAGTCGGGCAGGTATTTGCCAATGGGATCCGCCAGATCGAGACGACCATTTTCCAGCAACTGGAGAATGAGCATGGAAGTAAAGGTTTTGGAGGTGGAACCAATCCGAAATTTCGTACCGGCCCGGTGGGGGATTTTTCTAGCCTCATCAGCCCACCCAAACCCTTTCTGATAGTAAAAGTCGGCTCCTTTTTTTATCAATGCTATGCCGTGAAATAGATCAGCCTCATGGTAGTACTGAAAAATGGAATCCATCCGACTTTCCAAATCTTTCGGGAACCGGTGGATTCGATCGGCCAGTTGTTGTTTGTGATTGAAAGCCTTATTACGCTCCTCAATGCCATCGGCAATTTCCTGGAAATCAAAATCCGGTAAAATAATGTTGTAGTTGCTCCAAAAGCCACGGTCGTATTCGGAATAATGGTTTTCAAAGATTCGTCCGCTTGCCGTTACCTCTTCCTTGGAAAAAGGTTGAATCCGACTGGTGTCGATTTTGGTGACAACATATTCCAGATGGGCGTAGGTAGGAAAATTGTAGTAGTCCCTTTCGCTGCTGATGTTCAACCAGGTATCGGTGCTGACTTTGTTCAAATACCAGTGGTCACCGTATTTTTTGTAGTAAATCCGATAGGTGTCTTTCTGCATTTTCACCTTCAAACCTAAAATTGCCAGCAAAGCTCTGGTAGCCCCGTCGCCGTACTTGGCCCATGCAATGCCTTTGGGGCTCAATCGCACTTCGATGTAAAGAAAAGCCAGTCGCTCCGGATGCAGAAAGATCTTTCCCTGGTAGAGAGATTCCTTGAGACCATCTATCTGATCGAAGCTGATTACCAATGCCCTTTCTCCGTCGTATTCTACTTCTCCATCAATGAAAAAGCGATGTTTCCTCAGCCCCTTCTTATTGAGCAAATCCAGTTTTTCCAATTCGGAAATGAGATCGAAGCCCATCACCTCTTTGGGTCTCATGCCTAATTCTACTCCGTGGCTGCTCTTTTCATCCATGAGTGCCCGCATCTTTAACATCTTGACCTGACGTTTTCCGCCTCTGGCATTGACACCAGGGTGGAACTGCTCCATAACAACTTCCGACAAATGCATGTAATGCTGATCATTTTGAGTTGCCAGGCGATAGAAGGCGGTGCTGGTATGAGGCCGAGCGTAATTCTTACCTATATTGCTGATGGCCCTTTCGATCAGACCTTTTGCATCTTTGGGTTTCACTAGGATTTCTTCTAGATCCGCAGCTTCCGCCTCTAGCCGAATGAGCTGTTCGGAGCGGTTATCCGCCGGCACCAAAATACACTTCGTCTCGTAGCCAATGTAAGATATGCGCAGCGAATCCCCTGCAGAGTCGGCGGGTAAATGCAGCATAAAGCGCCCCTCCAAATTGGTTACGGTTCCAACGCTACTGTTGTGCAGGGAGATATTGGCAAAGGACAAAGGGTGGTTCGTATTGGCGTCCAGAACCTGCCCCGTTAATTTAATGATACTCTTTTGAGCAAAGGTAGATCCAGTGAGAACGATCATGCCGGCGATCACCGTCAGTATTTTGATGCGCATGTCAGATTTGTTTTGGTAAAGGACGGTGGTCGATTCGAAAGAGTTGGTCCGTTTATTCCATTGGTCCCCCAACTCTTGATTTCAATACGGGCGGAGTGATTCATGATTCGTTGTGGGTACTCAAGGACCACGGTGTCTATCATCCGTTTATGGATCTATGAAACGTAAATGGGGGGCTTTAGTCGTTCAGCAATTGATCAAGTCCAGCAAAATAGCGATCCCATCCCTCATCGTGATTTTTTCTACTTTCCTCCGTAAGAAAGCCCTCGTGTTCCAAATGAATATAAGTGCCGCTCGCATCCGGCTGTTCCACAAATTCAACCGTGATCATGGTCGTTTCTTCCGTTCCTTCCCAATGCCAGCTGTATTTCAATCGCTTCCCCGCTATCACTTCCCGGAATTTTCCGCGCATGGTCATCGTCATTTCAGGAGCTTGGGCGAAAAGTAGATAATCGCCGCCAACGACGGGATCTACTTCAATTTTGTTGATGGGAGCAATGATCGATTCCGGCGAAATCCATGCTTCGTAGAGCCTTTTGGCATCGTGCTCGGAGTAGTGGGTTTTTATTATTTTCATACCTGTTCTTCATTGGTGTACATCTTCAAAGACATCGCCGCTGCAAAAAGGTCGACTATGATGTGCGTTAAAATCGGCCACCAAAGGGATCCCGTAGCCAAAAAAACCATCGACCAGACCACACCGAGAACAAAAACAGCCACGGCATTCTTTAGTCCGGTAGCGAAGTGAGCGAAAGCAAACAATACATTGGCAAGAAAAATGGCCAGGGGAACGCTCATCCAACCGGAGAATTGCCAGAAAATAAATCCGCGAAAAAGAATTTCCTCACAAATGCCGGCGGTAAAAGACAGCAACACCATCCAATGGTATTCTCTTTTGTTTTTTGGTAAGAGAAAAGACACTTCGCGATACTGCTTTCGAAGCCAGTCAAGGCTTCGCGGTCCAGGATTCACCCTTCGAAATACCCAAAGTGAGGTCAAGCTAATGGCCAGGAGGCCCGGGAGAGAAAAAGGACGGTCGAGAAATACCAGTCCAATATTGGCAAGGTCATCCCCGTAGTACCAGAATGCCACCAGGACAAAGAAGAGAGAAAGCCACAATACGACAAAAGACTGGATGTAAACAGAAACTTTCTGTTCCGGGGATTCTGTCAACAACTTTTTTGCCTCCCCACTGCTCAAGGCCGACAGAAGCGGGATTACCCCGCCGATCAGCAAGAGAAGAATCAGGTAAAAGTATTGGATGGCTTCCATGTGTTTCTTTTTTACTCCTTCACCTTAGCCGTGCCGCTATGGGAAGAAATCCGTATACGATAGCTGCTGTTGCCCAACTGCGCCGTCTTATGCCACATCGGACCATTGCCGTCATTGCGTTTGACCTCTTCCGTATCGAATTTAAAAGGAGCGATAATTTTACCTTTCTTTTCGTGGCAGATCATCTTGATCATCCCTGAGATATCGGAACCATTGAAGTCCAATGTAGCATCGCCGGTACCGGAATTGGCTTTAATATCGGCCGCAAGTTCTCCGTCCAAAGATACGGAAACGTCACCAGTACCCGAGTTGAAAGAAGAGGCAACCGTAATTTTGCAGTTGGAGACGGCCACATCACCCGTACCTGAATTCATGGAAAATTGACCGGTTCCTCCACTGGTTGTGATGTCACCGGTACCATTATTGACCTGAAATTCACCATTCCCATTGCTCACATCGACTGGCCCGGCTCCCATATTAACTTTTAGTTTTCCGGAGAGGCCATCCAACTTTAGTTTTCCGGCACCGGTATTGTGCCGGAGCTGCAATTCCAAAGCTTCGTAGGTTGCATCACCAGCTCCGATATTGGTTTTAAAAGCAATACCGGAAGGCACTTTGATGACCCAACTTGATTTGGTAGCCTTTTGACCGCTATTCTTGACCCATTCTTCTTCTAGGGTTAGCGTGGATCCCGATTGATTCATCTCCGGCATCATTCTCGTATCGTCATAGGTAACGGAAACTTCCACCTGCTTTGAATCGGATGGCGTGACGGTCAGGTCACCGGAAGCAATATTTATTTTCACACTTTCAATGCCGTCGTATCTCTGACTGGTTTGTTTTTGCCCCGACAAATTAGTGCCAAACAAGAGTACTAACGAACCGATAAATGCTATTTTTTTCATGATCTGAAGGTTGAGTTAATGAGTTTGATTTCTTGAAAGACACCCGAAAAATTGAAAAGTTAGAAATGATTGTTAATTTGCCCGAAACGAAATCCAACAAGATGCGAGGTTTTCAATTCTCTTTGTTCCTCTTATTAGCATGTACATGGCAAGGCTATGCACAAAAGCCGAACGTCATCGTTGTCCTGGCCGATGACCTCGGTTACGAGACCATTGGGGCCAACGGCGGCACCTCCTATAGCACCCCCGAAATCGATCGTTTGGCCGCCAATGGAATCCGGTTTGAACATTGTTATGCCCAACCTTTATGTACTCCTAGCCGGGTGCAGATCATGACCGGAATTTACAACGTTCGCAATTATGTGCGTTTTGGGCTCTTGGAAGAAAACCAGGTAACTTTCGGACACCTGTTTAAAGAGGCGGGCTACCAGACCTGCATTGTGGGAAAGTGGCAGTTGGGAAAAGACCCTATGAGCCCTCGCAGAGCGGGTTTCGACGAACACTGTCTGTGGCAGGTCAGTAAGGGCAGGATCGAT
Organism: Saprospiraceae bacterium; assembly: GCA_028284395.1. Lineage (GTDB taxonomy): Bacteria > Bacteroidota > Bacteroidia > Chitinophagales > Saprospiraceae > JANQRV01. The sequence continues at coordinate 23,263 of JANQRV010000438.1, read as the reverse complement.
GAGTCCGGACGCGACACCCGATTTTCCGAACCGGTCCTCGAAACCAATGGCGAACTTAAAACCCATGCCAAATCGGATTTCGGTCCCAAAGTTGTAGCCGATTACGGCATCGATTTCATCGAAAGATCGGCCAGGAACGACCAGCCCTTCTTCTTATACTATCCTATGATTCTCACGCATTGTCCCTTCAGCCCCACACCGGGATCGCCGGGATGGCAAACGGATACCAGTGCCGTCATGACTTATAAGGGGGCTGCTCACTATTTCGGCGACATGATGGCGTATACCGACTACATTATCGGACGGATCAATCGCAAATTAGTCGAATTAGGTATCCAGGACAACACCATCATTTTGTTCACCGGGGATAATGGTACAGACCTGCCGGTGGTCTCGGACCTTAGTGGTCGCCCCGTTGCCGGTGCTAAAGGCCAGTCCACTGACGCCGGGACACGGGTTCCACTGATCCTACAATGGCCCAAGCAAATCCCGATTGGCCAGGTGAACCAAGATCTCATCGACTTAACCGACGTATTGCCTACGATGTGTGCAGCAGCCGGTATCGATGTGCCGGACTCTTTGCAGATTGACGGGCGTAGCTTCCTACCGCAATTGAAAGGGGAAAAGGGAAATCCGAGGGATTGGATCTACAGTTGGTATGCACGGAGTGGGAGTGTGGCAGAAGCCCGTGTTTTTGCCCGTAACCAACGATTTAAATTGTACGACACCGGGGAGTTTTACGAAATACCGAAAGATTACGATGAAGAAAATCCATTGGAATACACAACATTAGACCTGGATACCAAAAATGTGCATAACATGTTGAAGAACGTTTTGGACGACTATGCCCAAAAGCGCCTGGAAGACGTACCCCTAAGTCGGGCTTCAGAACCCATCGGGATGGCGCAATTGAGCAACCCTGCCGCGGCACCACGAGCCATGACCACCCATGGTCTGGTCGAAGGCACGCACCATTCCGGTGTTTCCGCTTTTCGGGGCATTCCTTTCGCCCAACCTCCGGTCGGCGACCTGCGATGGAAGGAACCTCAACCAGTGAAGCCCTGGGAAGGAATTCGGATGGCTGATCATTTCGGACCTCGGGCCATGCAGCGACCGATTTTCGACGATATGAACTTCAGGTCAAATGGGATGAGCGAAGACTGCTTGTATTTGAATGTATGGACACCGGCAAAAACCGGAAAGGAGAAGCTGCCGGTCCTCATTTACTTCTACGGTGGCGGCCTCTTTACCGGTGATGGATCGGAATTTCGGTATGATGGAGAGAGTATGGCCAGAAAGGGTATTGTGACCCTTACCGTCAATTATCGGCTCAACGTCTTTGGGTTCATGGCTCATCCCGAATTAAGTGCCGAATCACCACATCATGGCTCTGGCAATTACGGCTTTTTGGATCAATTGGCGGCCCTCGAATGGGTGCGCGATAACATTGCGGCTTTTGGTGGTGATCCCGATCGCGTAACCATCGCCGGCGAATCGGCCGGGTCCGTTTCGGTTAGTGCACAGATGGCTTCCCCTTTGTCCAAAGATCTCATTGCCGGGGCCATCGGCTCCAGCGCTTCCATCCTGGGGACTCTGGGGGTCAATTCTTTGTCTGATGGAGAGCAATTGGGATTAAAGTTTGCAGAATCAATCGGCAAAAACTCACTGGTAGAATTGAGGGCTATGTCTGCCGAGGCCATACTGGCGGCGACTACTAAATTTGGACTAACCGATTTCAGCCCCATCGTAGACGGTCACTTTTTTCCCCAGGCGCCAGTGGCAATTTTTACCGCCGGAGAACAAGCCCAAGTGCCATTGCTTCTCGGCTGGAATTCTATGGAAAGTGGCTACCAAGGGGTCATTGGCAGCAAAGAACCAACCGTCGAAAACTATAAAAAAGCACTCAACCGGCTTTATCCCAAACATGCGGAAGCTGTCTTTAACAATTATCCCGCCCGGACAAAAGAAGAAGTTGTCCGAGCTGCCATCGATCTGGCCAGTGATCGCTTCACCGGATACAGTACCTGGAAATGGGCAGATCTTCACCGCCAAACCAGCAATCAGGCAATTTATCAATACTTCTATACACATCCCCGACCCGCACTTGAGGGACAAGCTACACCATTGGGTGCCGTACACTCTGCCGAGATCGAATACGCTATGGGCAATCTGCCCACCAATAAAGTCTATCCCTGGACAGCAGAAGATTTCCTGGTCTCCTCGCTCCTGCAAAACTACTACGCCAATTTTGTAAAGACCGGAAACCCCAATGGCCTGGGACTGCCACAGTGGTCGAAACTAAAGGAGGCCGGAAAAGACAAAATATTGCAGATTGGCGCGCAGACGTATCAGAAGCAGGAAGAGGATCGCGAACGCTATATTTTCTTAGATCAGTTTTATAATAATTGATGCCGTGATGCTACTTTAGATTCAACTTACGAAGCCAAAGATGTATCCTTATTTTTCATCGTCATTGGCTGGCCAGTCGTTTCCAACACATTCAACCACAAATCACCTTCCAAATCAATCTTCTTCCGCTCGGCAATAACCAATTCAATCGGCAGATAGACGAATTTGTTATTCCTCCGTCCAACTACGAAGCCCGTTTTTCCGGCCATGGCCCCATGTACGGCATTTAATCCCAGCTTATTGCAGAAAATACTGTCACTTGGCGTAGCCGGAGCGCTCCGGATGATGTAGCTGGGATCGATGTATTTGACGGTAATGTCCATCTTCAATTGCTGGAAATATTGGAGTATTTCCTCTTTGAGCAACAATCCGATGTCTTCGTGTAATACATTCCCCGAAGCATCTTTTCTGACCTCCCTTTTGTCGAAGAGGAACTGACCGGCTCCTTCCGCAACGACGATTACACAGTGTTGTTTGGCCGCTAACCTACGGCGCACAATTTCCAGCAGGCCTTTCTCTCCATAGAGGTCAAATTCCAATTCCGGCACCAGCACCAGATTGACTTCCGGCATGGAAAGCGCAGCATTCGCAGCTATAAATCCAGAGTCCCGGCCCATCAACTTTACGATGGCCACCCCATTGTAGGCTCCCTTGGCTTCGTTATGAGCATCCCGTAAAATGGGACTGGCAATGGTGAAAGACGTCTCAAAGCCAAAGGTCTTTTCAATGTGATTGATGTCGTTATCGATGGTTTTGGGAATACCGGCAACTGAAATTTTCAGGTCTCGTTTTTCAATTTCTTTGGTGATCGCCAAAGCCCCGGTCAAAGTCCCGTCACCGCCGATGGTGAATAGGATATTGATGCCATGCCGCTCCAGGCAGTCAACGATGACACTCACATCTTGCTTGCCCCGGGACGACCCCAGGATCGTGCCTCCAAACTGGTGTATATCGGTTACCTGATCGGGGCTCAGTTCCAAAAATGAATGCCCGTGTTCGGGAATGAAACCTTTGTATCCGTACTGAACACCGAGAATTCTGCGAATCCCGTACCGATAATAGAGGGTCATCACCAAACTTCGAATGACGTTGTTGATACCCGGGCAAAGCCCGCCACAAGTGACAATGGCAACGGTAGTTTTGGAGGGATCAAAGTAGATTTTTTCTCGAGGTCCCGCCCTTTCCATAAAAAGAGGTTCTCGGGGCAATCCGTTTTCTTGGTGATCGTTCCAAACAACATCAAACAAAACTTTTTCACTCTCTTCCACAAAGTTGAATATTCGGTCTCCTTTTACTTTCGACAGTGCGATCGGAGACTGAATTTTACAGGGGTCCAAGGTTTTGACTTTGAAATCTGCTGGCTGCATATTTCCGGAGTTTTGATGTACTAAATGCGTTGTGGATGAGCTGAACACAAAATAATGAAATTCGGTGATTACCCGTAATTATTCTTGCCAGAGGATGTAGGTGCCGGTTTTGCCCGCTACTACCAAATCCATTTTGCCGTCGGTGTTCAAATCGGCGGTGCGGATAAACAACCCCGTGCCGATGTTGCCTTCGGCAATGGTGTATCTTTGAAATTTGGCTTCGGCTTCATTCCACACGTATCGGTAAATGGCGGAGGGGTCGGCTGATCCCGGATCTTTACCCGTATGTGCCCAGATGCGTTTGCCCGTAATTAATTCTCCCTGGCCATCTCCATCTAGATCGGCCCAGGTCAGAGCATGCACTTGTGACCAGGATTCATCGATGGTATGACGGGTCCACGTTGTCGAGTCGCCCTGCGGAATCCCCTGCTCCATCCAATACAGTCCGTAATCGTGCCCCCTTCCCCAAATGAAGTCCATTCGGCCGTCTTGATTCAGGTCAATAACCTGAAAGGGACAACTTCCTCCTTTCAGTTTCCAATCGCGATGCAGCACCCAATGACCTTTCCACGGATCCTTATCCGGCTGTTCGTACCATCCATCGTCAAATAAGATATCGGTTTTGCCATCGCCATTAACATCCCCAAAACCGGCACCATGACTGTTGTGAGGGCCAATTTCAATGCCTTCGCAGATGCGAACTCCTGCCGAGTCCCTGCTAAATCGCCAGACCATAAATGGTTTGGTTCTCACGTAACTATTCATGATGTATTCCGGCTGCCCATCCTGATCGATGTCCATGAGGTACGCGGCTTCTCCGTGCGGATTGTCCATATCTGCTAGGACGTACTCCTTCCATTCGAGCCCTTTGCGCAAACCGTTCATCCCTGGATTCTTAAACCAGCGCAGTCGCTTTTCTCCCCAGCCGGTAGCAATAACATCGACCCACCCATCTCCATCAACATCCCAGTTGGCCTCTCCGTTGTTGCTGGCGTATTCGGGAGGGTGTAGCCTTAATGGCCGCAACGGCCGGGGCACAAACTCAGGGGCACCAAACCAAAGCCGACCGGCAATCACATCCATCAAGCCATCCCTGTCGACGTCACCGATCGAACAGGCTTCATTATTATCTATCAGCAGCAATTGAGGGCGAAAGCTTAGCTCCGAACCAGATTGAGCAATGAGTGGCGGGTGGTGGGCAAACAATATTAAAACGATGCCTAAAGTCAACTTGTTAATGAATTTTTTCTTTTCCATATCTGCGGTTGTTGTTACTTTGATGCTATGATGCTATGATGCTGCATTCGTCTTGACAACGAATTTGATTCTTTACCAGCAACGGTCTGACGGCTTGGAGCCGTCTGACCGATCAGCGAAGAAAGCTTGTTGGGTCCAGCACCATAGCATCAAGATGGCCACCAAGGCCATCGAAGCATCAAGGCCATCGTCAAGATGGCCGTAGCATCATAGTACCACAACAATTTACTGAGCAAATTCGGAAACTACAAAAACACTTCCTTTTTGAGTGCAGCTAATTCGAGCGGTTTTGCAATGGCACCATCAACCTCCGGAAAATCCTTGAGGCGCTGTTCGTGCGCTGGTGTCAGAGCAGTGGTGAGCATCAACAAGAGTTTGGAACTGTGTACGGATGGATCTATTTTTTGGTAGGCTTCCAAAAACTGCCATCCGTCCATGACGGGCATGTTTAAATCCAGTAGGATGAGATCTGGTCGATCTGCTTGGTTATTCGACACTCTTTCCAAATAATCGAGGGCTTCACGTCCATTTTCGGTCGTGACTACCTTTGCCGCAAAGCCATCCTCCTGAAGAAGAAACTTATTGAGAAAATTGGTTGGTTCGTGGTCGTCAATTAATAAGATGCAATTGTTGCTATCTTTCATGAATTACAAATACTTAGAAACCGTAAAGTAGAAGGTGCTGCCAGAATAAACATTCGAATCAACCCAGATAATGCCCTTGTGTCGGTCCACTATTTTCTTGCAATAAGTCAGTCCCAATCCGATTCCTTGTTGTGCCGACCATTTTTTCAAGCGTAAGAAAGGTTGGAAAATCCGATTTTGATCTTCTGTAGCAATTCCAATTCCATTGTCTGTAACAGCAAATTTCCAATAATGTTCCATTTCCCGTACGCTTATTTGTAGTTCCGGAGCAATTTCAGGGCGGTGGTACTTGATGCCATTAGTGATCAGATTCTGCAGGAGAGAGGGGAAACCTATGCGGGAGACCTTTAAGATTGGAAGACGGTCGAATTGAATACTGGCTTCAGTTTCCGCGATCAGTGAGGAGAGATCTGTCAATACATCGCTTAGAACCTCATTGCAGTCGAGTTCTGTAAATTGCTGCTCCTGGTCGATCCCACCGTAATCCAGGAGGGCACTCACCATGTTCTGCAACCGAACGGACGCTTCAACTACGGTATTTAAATACTCTACGTGCTGCCGGTCCAGCCGATCTTTACAATTCAACCGGATCAGATGGGCGAATCCGGAGATGGTTCTGGCGGGTTCCCGCAAATCATGCGAGGCAATGGAGAGTAATTGCTCCAATTCGGAGATCTTGTCCTGGAGCACTCGTTCTTCAGAATTGCGTTTCCATTTGGTACGCCCGGGAACCATAGATCCTATGGAGGCCAAGACGTTTAAAGGGGTACTTTTTCCATTCATTTTCTTTGGTGTTGACGAATTTGTTTGGCGATTGAGTAGTTTTTGTACTTACTAGACATGGGTGTTCAATCTGCGTTCCAAGGAGTATGCCAGAATTCTTCTCGTTTGCACATTATGCCACTAAATATTTGTATTTCAATTTTATAAAATTGAAAAATAAATGAATATAATATTTCAGGACCACGATATACCGCGGGAAAAGCATTCAAAAATTGACTTTCCACGGATTAACGTGGTGGCCGTTTGATGCTTAATCTTTTCATTTTATCACGAAGCGTACTGGGTTTAATGTCCAATTTTTGAGCAGCTCCCTGTTTTCCTTCAATCACCCAGTTAGAGCTCTTCAGGACAGTCAAAATGTGATTTCGTTGTACTTGATCGAGTGTCAGCTGAATGCCCCTGATGCTTCTTTTATTGCGATTATCGGGTGTAAAACCAGTGAGGTGCAAAGAATCTCCTCCGGATTTTATGACGGCCCGTTCCAGGCTATTGGCCAATTCGCGAACATTACCGGGCCAGGGGTGATTCAGTAAAAAGGCCCAGGCATCCTCCGCAATGAAATCTATTTTTTTCTGGTATAACCTTGAAAACTTTCGAACAAAGAATTCGATTAATACTGGAATGTCAGCGTTTCTTTCGCGCAGGGGAGGAATGACAATGGGAAAGACATTGAGTCGGTAAAACAAATCGGCTCGAAACCGCTTTTTCTTGCTTTCCTTGACTAGATCTTTATTGGTAGCAGAGATGATTCGGACATCGACGTGAGCCGGTTCACCTCCACCCACTTTTTCGATTTCTCCTTCCTGTAATGCACGTAAGATTTTGGGTTGTAACTCCAATGGCATTTCTCCTACTTCGTCCAAAAATAAGGTTCCTCCGTCAGCGAGCAGGAATTTGCCCGGTTTTTCGATGTGTGCACCCGTAAATGCACCTTTTGTGTGACCAAACAACTCGCTTTCCAACAACTCTTTCGGAATGGCCGAGCAATTGATTTTGATCATTGGTTTATTTTTCCGCAAGCTGGATTGATGGATAGCTTGTGCAACGAGTTCTTTTCCGGTACCGGTTTCCCCCTGTAGCAGCACTGTGGCATTGGTGGCCGCCACCTGTCGGACTTGCCGAAGAACATCGGAGAACACCTCGCTGGCGTAGATGATTTCGCTTGTCCCAAAGGAGAGCTTCTGGGGACGTTCCGGTATTTTTTTCAAGGCAAGTAGCTTCGCGTTCACTGGTTCTAGTAAGCGGGTAGTGACCAGTAAATATTGACTGGGTCTGTTGCTATCCAGGATAGGGCGGATGGTCGTAGAATGATGCAACGAACCATGCCCGACGACCGGGCTGATATCCGTCCAGGTTATACTGTCCAGCGTCTCCGTACAACACTTCAGATAACCCAAGTGTCGACCCGTTTCCCCTTCCGTCCACCCTAAAGATTCGAAAAAACTTCGAATGCGCTGGCCCTCAATACCTTCCGTCGGAGCACCGAAAGATAACAATCGCTGCCGCAGGCATTCATTGATCGATCTAATGTAAAAAACCGGCCCACTGCCAGCATGGAGTATTACCTCCAGGATCATCATCATATCCGTCGAGTCCTCGTAGAGAATGGAATACCAGGAAGCCTCTTCCAACCGCAGAAGAGATTTTCTTGTACTTAAATCATTATTCATCATATCGCAGTTTAGGCGATCGGTACTATCTGTATTTTCATCAATTGGATCAAAGAGAGGTAATCGTGCAAGACCCTGTTTATCTTGGAATATGTGTGAAATTAGGTGCTGCATATGTAAAAAGAAACTTTTACATACGTCTAGATCTGAAATATAGCGAAATATACATAATTTATGCCAGATATCCTAGCCTCCTTTAAGGGACCTGACCATTAATACAGTAGATTTAAATGTTAAGAATTGGTTAAGAAATATTTTAAGGGGGACATTTCCCGACGGTCGATTGACAACTCCATGTAACAATCAAACATTTCATTCATTCCAAAAATCAAGAAAATGAAAACACGTAATTTTTTAATCGTTGCTCTTCTTAGCTTTTTCTTTGTTGCTTCTTTCAGTACTGTTCAAGCCCAAAGCAGCTCCCACAAGTCAAGCTATTACAAAAAGAGCTACCACAAAGGACATGGCCACTACAACAAGTACCACAAAGGCGGTCACTACAACAAGTATCAGAAAGGACATTACAACAAGTACAAAAAAGGACACGGACATTACAACAAGTACAAAAAAGGACATGGTCATTACAACAAGTATCAGAAAGGGCACGGTCACTATAATAAGTACAATAAGTACAACAAATACCACAAAGGGCACGGTCACTACAATAAATACAAAAAAGGACATGGCCACTACAGCAAGTACAAAAGAGGACATGGCCGCAGAAGATAATCCCAGTTGAAAATGAAACAAGTGAAGACAGAGAAAGCCTGGATTTTGCAATGCAAAGTCCGGGCTTTCTGCCGTTCATATGCCAGGTGAAGCAGGTGATCAATTTCGATGGTACCAGTATCCCAATAGTTTTCGACTGCCCTTAAGCCGCCACCTGCGTGGCAGCACCAGATAACAAACTAGGAAAAAAAGCGAAGCCGTGGTAGAAAGAAATATCGAAAAAAAGGAACGAAATCCATGATCTCCTTTTCGTCCCGAAGTCATTACCGGGTACTTGTGCAATACGCTAAATTTCATTTTTTGCTTTCTCCCATAACGCTTCAGACGAACGACAAAATCAATTTCCTCCAGCGCAAAAAGATCTTCGCTAAATCCGCCAATGGCATGAAAGGCTTCCGACCGGGCCATCAGGAAAGCACCTCCCGACCACTTTAATAACCGCATCGAAGGATTGAGTCGCTCCATTCTCAGCCGATTCCAGATAGAACCATCGTAGACTTTTACCGTACTTCCCAGACCGACAACTCGCTCATTCTCCATCCCTGCAAATACCTCTTTCATCATAGCTGGCAAAGGATAGGTGTCAGCGTCTAAAAACATGTACCAGGTTCCTTTGGCAACTTCAGCGGCAGTATTTCTGGCACGGGAGATTTGGCGAATCGGTTCGTATACTACCGAGGCGCCAAGAGCCTTGGCCACCTCCGCCGTTCCGTCTGTAGAACAATTGTTACAAACGATGATTTCGCATTCCAATCCAGGAGGTGATGCCTGTTGAAGTGCTTCTTTAAGCTTCTCCAGCGTGTTGGGCAGCATTTCTGCTTCATTATAAGCGGGTATGAGAATGGAAAGTAGCAAAGTTATTTTTGATGAATTACATTAAATGACCAAAGAAAGATACAAATTAACGGCTTCCGATTTTTAATTACCTTTATTGCTTCCTTAGCCCGAACCACTCACTGGCATTTAAATCTTTAAAAGTCATGATCAATTCAATATTCAGAAGTGTAGCCCGGCCCCTCGCAAAACTGGTACTATTCCTCACTTTATCGTCGACCATGGGGTGCAATGCTACCAAGACCGCTACCGACGGGGCGACTGCCCTCTTTGATGGAAAAACCTTTACCAATTGGGAAGGAGAAAAGGAGTTTTTTCGGATCGAAAACAAAACCATCATTGCCGGCAGTATGGAACGCAATATTCCCACCAATAAATTTCTGTGTACCGAAAAAACTTACTCGGACTTTGAATTGAGGATCAAAGCCAAGTTCATTCCGGAGAACAACAACGGCGGAATTCAAATCCGCACCAAGCGAATTCCCGACCACCATGAAGTTATTGGTTATCAGGTCGATGTGGGCTATAGCCAGGGAGAACCCGTATGGGCTTCCATCTACGACGAATCACGACGAAAAAAATTCATTGCCGAAGCTCCCGCCGATCGCATTGCCGCCCTTTTGAAAAAAGAGGATTTCAACGAGTACAAGATCCGGGCCGAAGGCGCACGCATCCAAGTCTGGTTCAATGGCGAACAGGTGGTTGATTACACGGAGGAAGACGATGGCATCGACCGCTCGGGCATTATTTGTGTACAAATCCACGGTGGGCCTCCGTCCGAAGCCTCCTATCGCGACATTTATATTAAGGAATTGTAAAGGTACTGTGGTTGCTGTGGTTTCTATTGCTACTTTGGCTTCTATTGTTACTTTGGTTGGGCTGCTCAAAAGGAAAAAACAGGCCCCTCCCAGTCGGGGAAAACACCACTTAAATCTGCTAATCCAAATTGATCCGATACTACACGGGAAAAGATCGATCGAAAATCGGTCGTGACGGGAAGATCCCGACCATCTTCTAAGTTCTCAACCGCCAATTCGGGAACCTCGCCGTACACCCGGCCACCGGGAATCGAATTTCCGAGAATGAACTGACACGAACCGCGGCCGTGATCCGTTCCAAATGAACCATTTTGATGGACTGTCCGGCCAAATTCGGTCATGGTCATCACTACCACATCGTCTTGTAATGGCCCCAAGTCCCGCCAGAAGGCGGCGATCGACTGTCCCAGATCTCGTGCTTGGACCTGAAAACTGCCAAATTTACCACCTTGCCGGGAGTGTGTGTCCCAACCATTGGATTCTGCAAAAGCAATTTCCAGTCCCACTCCAGCTTTGATCAGCTGGGCAATTTGAAGTAAGCTGCTACCTAGGGTCGAGTCGGGGTAGTCGGCCGCGGGTCGATATTGCCCAAGATCGGTTTCCCGGAGTATTCGCAGCGCTTCCAGACTAATCCGGCCTCCGCGTTGTAGCAATGGATCATCAGCCCGTTCATACAAAGACCGCAACGTCTCCATATCTGCCGGCCGGGCATTCGAAATCATCGACAAATCCGACAGGTTCTCAACTGCTAAAGCACTGTTTTGGCCGTAGAGCGACCTCGGCATCGCAGGTGTTATCGAAACGGCGCGAAATGGCGTCGCTTCATGCCCCATCAGCCCCATTGCCCGATTTAGCCATCCTGTCGAAGTTCCTTTGATACCCGGCGTACCACTTTCCATATAATCCTGCGCGTCGAAATGCGAACGGTTGGGTAGGGGAGAGCCCATGCCGTGTACAACGGCCAAACGCTTCTCTTCAAACAAAGGATACAATGCCTCCAAACTAGGGTGCAAGCCGAACCGGCCGTCCAGTTCCAACAACTGTTGGTCTCCCGCCCGTTTCCCGGCTGAATGGAACAGATCTGGACGCAGCTTCGGCAAGTGTGGATCGGCCATCGGCTGTACCGCCATGATACCATCCATGGCCCCTCTCTGAAAAATACAGACCAAGGTTTTGCGCCGGTTCCAGGCCCTCGGCGCCCGAATGAATTCAGTAGTCTTAGTCAAAAAACCAGGGATACCTCCCAGGGAAATGGAGCACGCTGCCAGCGCACTGCTTTTGATGAACCCTCGACGTTTCCAAGCTTTGGTTACGTTGTTTGACATGCATATTGTTTTAATTTGAGATGCTTCTTCATTGATACTGAAATTCCGGAGCCCCCAAAACCAATCCGTTAGCCTTACATTGATCTTCAGATGCTTCATATCGCACTCCTTCAATGCCATTAGTCGCCAACAACAATCCAAAATCAATTCTCTTTAGAATTCCAGTGCCATTGACCCAAAAAGAGGTCTCATCCGGATAACCGGTAGGGGCCTGATAAGCATAGAGGGGCTGCCCCATCCGGGTACACCAGCGTAGCAATTCAACAGGGTCAGAGATCTCAACATTCAAGTGTCGGCAGGCACTGACAATGAAATCGAAAGGAGATTTCAATTTATAACTTTCCTCACGACGTACCCAAAACTCCGGTGCCTCCACCATGGCTATGATGACTTCCTTGATGTTACCACCACCGGAACGGAATGCGATGGCCATCTTCTCCACCAAACTGTGGGGCGGTCGATCAGCTACAAAATATTGTGCCATTTTGGCGGCAATGTGGCGGGCGGTCGATGGGTGGCGAGTCAACATATCTAAGGCTCGGTAGCCTTCTTTTACACCGGAACCAGGGGGAAAAGTCTGACCCAAAACTTGCTTCGCGGTTGCATCATGACGTTCGGGGTCAAATAAAAAGCCATTTTCCAATACGGCGTGCTTTTTGCGTTTCACGCCCCACTCTGCTACCTTCAAAACGGCTTTTGCGTAGGGGAACATAAATGGGGAGGCCTTCCAACCGGTAAAGATTCTGGCCAATTCCTCTACGTCTTTCTGATCATATCCACCATCCACTCCCAAAGTATGCAACTCCAGTAGTTCTCTCGCATAATTTTCGTTGACGCCCGGCATTTGTGCGAAAGCTTTTAAGTCACCGGCGTAAATTTTCTTGGCAATTCTGCTTTCTTTATAAGGCACGAGCGTCCGTACTCCCTGCTCGGCATTGGAACGATCATTGTTGAGATAGACCAGCATAGCCGGATGTTTGGCCGTAGCGTGGAGCATTGATCCGAAATTTCCCAGAACGTGGGGGCGGATCGCATCTCTTTCGTACGAGAGCACCTGGTTGGCCACATCATTGACCCGCGTTACCGACACATTGAAGTGATTGAACCAAAAATCAGTCAATACCTCTTGCAGTTGATTTTCACTCTCCACAGCACGCAACATTTTCTGGGCCATCAACTGATACATGAGACTATTAAAATCTTTGAAACCGGATCTTTTAGTCAGCTTTTGGTAGATCTCATAGCCGGGATAGTCCTTTGGGTCCTCCCTGGCCACGTTCAGCACCTGCCGGGACGCCGATCCCAACATTTCATTCACTTGCAGAGAGTCGATGAGTTTGCCGTCTTTGTAGCCGCGCATGTGGTTTTTAATCCCCGCCACAATCAATCGTCCGGCAGGGGAAGGATAGGTTAGGTTGATCTGTCGCAAAGACAGTCCCAGCGCGGGCAACGTTCGCACTAATTGCGCCTCAAACTCTTTTTCTTCAGTGGGATTCAACTGGCGATCCAGCCATTTTTCGATCCCCATCTCCACGACCACTGCCACTTCTCCAGGGCGGGCACCGTAAGCGAGGCGGTTCAAAAGATGTTGTGCCGCTTCTTCCGCAGTCCACCCTAATTCCTTGTAAGGCAATGCCATCTGTGCCCGAATCGTGATCGGGCCACTAAAAATCATGACCAGGAAGTAACAGACAAAGTGAATAGTTTGTATCTTCATCCCGAATAGTCTTTATATCAGCAATACACTTCTACCGGCCTATACCCTTATTCATTTAAGTAAAAAAATACCCCTCGATTTTTCAAGGTTCATACAAAATTTGCATAATGATAGGCCAAAGTCTGAATTATGCTGAAAACATCATTTATGAGAAAATTACTATTAATTTCTGCCGGACTGATGGTTTTTCTGATGGGGTGCAAAAAGAATAGAATCAGTGCCTCTTTCCTGATCGAAAACTACAGTGGAGTACCCATCGACTCCTTCCACATTTTACCAAATGCCAGTATCGAATACGTTTCCATCGGTTTTGGCCAGCGCATTTCCTACATTACGGACATGAGCGAAGCCGTAGGGGATGGAGCCTATCAAGTCTCCTACGTCGATCGAACCAACGGGCTTACCTACATCGATACCTTTGGCTACTATTCTAATGGGCGTCCGCTCGAATCTCAGATTACCTACCAAATTGAACCTCCTTCCGAAACAAATACCATCCGGGTGGATGATGAAGCCGTTTCTGCCTTGAAGGTACAACTTCGCGAGTTAGCCAATTGGGAATATTCTGACAATACCAATATCAGGGAAATGGTCAAGACCACAGGCCATGAATTAGTATTGCTTTTGCAAAAAGGGCCATTGCCGCTGATGGAAGACCTCGGCAACTTTTCCAAGATCACTTCAGCGGATGAGATCATCAACGTTTACAACTTCTCCTACTATTCTGGTGGCACAGCCGGCACCATTCAGAATCCCGTCATTCAATGGATCAAAAGCGATGATACTTACGGATCCTATGAGCTGTTTCCCGCCGGACAGCGAGGTTTTTACGGACTGGAAACAGATTTTACCGAAATCTATAAATTACCGGCTTCAGACCGTGACGTATACCTTCTGATCGGCCAGGCCAAAGCCAGTAGTAATGCGTATACCGGGCATGCCCTAGTGGCCCAGATCAAAAACGATCACATTATTCTGGATTATCCCGCCTTTTTTAATAGTGGGTCTGTACTCGCATTTTATGATGATGTAGGATCCGGGGCCGACGACAGCAACTGCATTGCCTGCATCACTTACGACGAGCGAGCTGCGGTATTGAGCATTGACGGCCTCGGTAGCCGCGATAAAATTGGCATTCTCACCAGCGGCGCAGAAACCAAAAAAACCATTTCTGGTCGCCCGAAAGTACGATTCCACTTTGATGGAAAGCGCTTCCAATTCATGAAAAGCTGATTTTTTTATTGGCGATTGTAATATAAAGGGAGCTCCCCATCCACTAATGGGACAAATAATCGTTGCAAGCAATGGATCACGAAAAGCTTTCTGAAAATCTGGAGCGCCTGCATTCCGACAGTTTTGCCTGGGCAATGCGGTGTTGTTATGAGGATAAGGAAGCTGCGAAGGAGGTCTTGCAAAGTACTTACCTGAAAGTACTTGAAGGAAAGGCAGTTTACAATGCTAAATCCAGGTTTAAGACTTGGCTCTTTGCCGTCATTAGGTTCACGTCTTTCGAATATTTCAAATCGGAACAAAAAAGGAGTCGATTGAAGGAAGAATGGCGATCTGAAACCGCAGTTCCTACTCAAGATCGATCCGGCTCTTCACAACAACAGATTTTTAAGCAGGTCCTGAAAAAGCTATCTCCTCAACAACGCCAGGTACTGCACCTGGTCTTTTACCAGAATTGCACCATCAATGAGGCTGCCCAGATCATGAATATCGAATTGGGTACTGCCCGAACGCATTACGAAAGAGGGAAGGTACAGCTTCGCAAGCGGCTCGCTCCCATAAAATCATCCATCCATGAATCCTAAAGATCAAGAAGATAAACATTTAAGCAGGCTGTTTGGAGAAATGAGGAAAGAAGAGAAAGGGGAGGGGCCGGCTTTTTCTGAAATGATTGAATTCGTTAATCAAAAACAACGCAAAATGAAAAGAAGAAAAGTTCTAACAGCGGTATTGGCATTGGTTTTACTGACAACTTTGGCGCTTTACAGCATTGACTATCACCGGGAATCTGATCGCCTCTCCAAAGATGAAGTACCGGTATTGAAAGCCGAGATTTCCCTTTATGAACGATTGATGAAAGACGGGAAAATCATCACCAATGACATTCATTTTGACTACGACCTGGCCACCATTCGACCCGAGTCAATGAAGATCATCCGATCGGTAGCTGATATGATGAAACAACACCCGGATATACAATTGAGCATTGAAGGACATACCGACAATACCGGATCTTCTAGTTACAACCTCAAGCTATCCAGCGCGCGCGCCGCCGCTGTCAAGGAAGCATTGGGGCAATTGTCGATCGATCAAAACCGCATGCTTTCAAAGGGGTATGGGGAAGATAAGCCCATCGCCAATAATGAAAATGAGGCCGGTAGAGCCAATAACCGGAGAGTAGAGTTCGTTTTAGTGGAATAACAGCCATAAAATCCCCTAAAACCATGAAAACATTTCCTGCTTTTCTTCTGTCTTTGTGCTTTTCCATTTCAGTTGCGGCTCAAGTTCATTCCATTGAAGATGGCGTCCTCATCGAGGCTTGCCAGGTTGAACCATCCGAAAAACTGCTGCAAACAAAGTCTTTTGCGGAAGTGATCCTATCACAAACCGCCACCCGACCTAATGCCAAGGACAGGAGAAAAGCCATTAACAACGACCCCACGATCGAACGGGAAAAGAAATGGAAGTTACTCAGTGACCCGTCTTACTATCCGCCCGATATCCCCAATCGGATAGTAGAGGCTTTCCCTGGACAGGAGGTCAACATGGTTGATTGTCACATCCATCCATTTGTAGAAGCACTCCACACAGCCTACGCCCGGCATTATCCACTAGAAATTTCACCGGATATGATCTGGTTGCTGATCGCACAAGGCTTTGCCATTCACGTGTCTGAAAATGCAGAAGATTTGCGGAAGGATCTCGTCGATTTTGAAGGCCGGAAAAATCTGGATGTACGTAGAGACGATTTCATCAAAGGAAGCCCAAACAATGATTGGGAAGGCGTATTCCCCGATTTTTGCAACCAAATTGCGGAGGAAGTCGGAGAAGAACTGACCAGTCTGGTGACGGTCGAGTTTTCAACGACTGGTCTGACTGAAAAGACGGCTTTTCAAATCACTCTGATGGATGCCATGGAAAGCTATTTCTCTTACAGCATGACGACCGCCTGCGGCATCCCCCAAATTATTCTGCGTGGAACGCCGGAAGACTGGAAAAGCATTGAAAAACGGGCAAAAATATTGATTCAGTACGACTTGGATTGGTGGATCCCGGAACTTTTGACTGTCTTGACAGAATTTAGACTGGCTGCCGAAGGAACGATCAATGATGATTTCTGGGCAGACATCTACAAGCGAAATTCCGTTGGAAGTGGAAACCCCTACATTACCGGGTGGATGTTAAACCTTTTTCCTTATTTAGAAAGGGGAGGGGCTTTTGTGAAAAATCCGACCATCGGCGCCGAGCCCGAAGAGATTAAAATGGCGGATATCAGCACGGATGATTTTCCCAGTGGACTTTCCAACGTTGATTTCTTGTGGGCATATCATCAACAAGCTTTCAAAATGGAATTTGTCGCGGGCTTCATGGGCTTCTCTCAGGACCCGGCTTCTTTTGTACTTCGTCCGGAAATCAGCTGGGCCATCCTGGATCAACAATTAAAGCCCGCTGAAAAGGAATTAGAAGCCAAACATCAGGGGGGAGATGATAAGTACCTAAAAAGCCGAAAAAAAGGTTAGCAAAATCTGCAATAAGGCATGCAAAAGAAGATTTTGAAATAACAAACAAATTCTACATATTTGAATTTGTAAATACGACCACATACCATTTGAACTCGTTAAGAACGCAATTTGGTTCAACCCAATAATATATTAAAACGGCAGGAAGAAATCCAGATGTTGATCGCCGAAGATAATGTGCGTCATGCCGCTAAGCGCATGCTGGACTTCGTGCGTGACTTCTCCGAAGATCGTGCCGACCTCAACGAGATTGTCGTTATTACCTCCAATTACAACAGACTTGAACGCAATGAAAGAAACAACCTGATCGAGTTTCGTGAAGCCGGCGTTCAACGCAATAAGATCCTTTTTCACATGCTGGAATTCATCGACGCACTTGTCGATCGACTCTCGCTCCAAAGAGGTATGGCCTGATCAATGGAGCATCACATCTTACATATCGCCGAAGAACTCAAAACAGGATTGAAGACCGATCCGGAAACCGGTAGGAGGTCCCTGGAACAATTTGCCAGAAATTATGGCTTTACCAAGCGACTGACCCACGCCGCCCTGATCCTCAATCTCAACTTTACCAAGGCCAGAGACAAATCGGAGAAGGAGGAGATCATCACGGCGATGAAAAACCTGGTGGACGAAATCGTGAAGGACCATCAGACCAATCAGGGGAAAAAAGACCTCGCAGAGTTAAGTCAAGCCAGAACGCGCTATTCCGAGCGCTTACTGCAAAAGGAGCTACCGGAGGAAGTGGTGTTTTCTTGTCGCAATCTGAAGTGCAGCTTCCGAAAAGGAGATTTCACGCTTGGTGAACTGGATCTCGCCCTGAGACTGGGAGAGATTACCGGCGTCGTTGGAGAAAATGGAAACGGGAAAACGACTTTGTTCCGAATCATTGCAGGAGAACTGCGACACGGCAGTGGCGATTTGACATATCCTTTGTTTCAGCCGCCAGGATCCAAAACCCTGGATTGGGTCAAGATCAAGCGACACACGGCTTACGTGCCTCAGGAACTTCCGCCAATGTATGGTTCGCTGAAGGACAATATAAAATATGAGGCCGCCTTGCACGGAATTCTCGGCGAGCAAAACGAGGAGGAGACCAACTACGTCGTGCAGCGACTCGGTCTCGACGAACACCTGGGGAAAAACTGGTCGGAACTGAGTGGTGGCTTCAAACTCCGTTTTTCACTGGCAAAAGCCGTCGTGTGGAAACCACAGCTCTTGATCATCGATGAACCGCTGGCCAACTTGGACATCAAGACCCAGTTAGTCATCCTGCAGGATCTCAGAGAATTGTCACGCAGTCTCCGGTTTCCCATGTCGCTCTTGATCAGTTCGCAACATCTCCATGAAATTGAAGCCGTTTCGGACAAGATCTTATTCCTGGAAAAGGGACAAGCATCCTTTTACGATCGCACGGAAATGCTGGGTGAAGCTCGAAACGCCAATCTATTTGAATTAGGGTGCGAAGCAGATTTAGACACGATCAAAAATACACTTCAGGAAATTCCACACCACCGAGTCTATTTCAACGGCATTTCCTATGTGATCAGAACACCACTGGAGGTTTCGTATAAAGATTTATTGTACCGCCTGCTGGTGGAGAATATCAAGATCAACTATTTTCGCGATATCAGTCGCTCCGTCAAAGGACTTTTTGAACTCTAACCTTGCCGATCTTGCAGCAAATTTTACAAATAACGGACCTTTTTCAATGGGGCTTTCTCCGGAAGGTCGATCGTTTTCTTCTTTCCAATTACCCCATCGTTTGGCGCAGCAGAATTCACTACTTTATTCTGTATTCCGGCATTATCCTCAATGCCATCCTATTGGCACTTGGTCTATATATATCTGACCCACAAAATGTTATAGAAGAAATAGGGATGAGGCGATTAACCTGGGTATTCTGGGGAGCGCTCTTGATCATCGTGCTTTACTGGCATTTTTGGCAATTGAGAAAGCCCGTAGGCTATAAGACTCTGAAGAAGTATGCCTATATGGCCTTCCTGGGGTCAATTTGTCTGTTTTTTCTGTACACTAATTTCATTGCTCTTACCATTCCTTTACTAGCCAGAACCAACACAGTAGGAGAGGGGCTGCCATCCATTCCACTGGCCTACGCCATTTCTCTACTCGTTTCCGGCCTACTTACTTTTCTACAAGTCCCGTCCATTTTCAAGCAGCGAATTAAGGCTTTGAGACAGGATCAAATTTACCACCGATTGATCCCGATGCAGGATGGAGGAAGCAGCAGTAGCGACCGAATCCAAAAACGACCGCTGCTTTGGTCGACACAATCTCATCATTACCTGCGAGATTTTCTTGTCTTTAGCACATTGCTGACCTTCTTGCTTTACATTTTTGCACCCAGTATCAAGGAGTTGCACGCTCTGGTAGGGGTTGATAAATCCGGTCGGCCCGTTAACCTTCCCTTGAATCTGCTCTTCCTGGTGATCGTTGCATCAGGGCCTTTGGCCATCGGCGCGAAGTGGGTCCGAAGCCAATCGAGAATCCGACTTCCCATACTTTCTTTCAGGGAATTTTTTAATCTGTACGGATGGTATTTCTTGATCTCTTTAACCGCTAACTTATTGGGAAGCATATTATTGGCCATCCTCGCTGCATACTTCAAATTTGTAGAAGCCCCGGTATTCTCCATTTTCACTACATTGCTGGTCTTCTTAAGCATCGTTGGTGCATTCTTGATCCAACTGGCCTTTGTAAACCGTTTCCTTAGCCGTCAAGGTCGATTGCTCCATTTTTCCTCCTTGTTGTTCCTATTAATCCTCACCTTCAGCATTGGTTTTTCTCCGTGGGCAAGGACCACAATCACGCTGATTTCCGCATGGGTAATACTTTTAATCACTGCTTATGTAGTTGCTTTTGGCATTCGGTCAATGGGGGAGAGGGGCGGTTGGTTGGCCATCCTGTTGATGGGGGCCGGAACTCTACTGCTCTGCACCATAAATCTCAATGCCCTGTATAAGCTCGTGGCTCCATCAACAGCTGATTACAGCCAAGATTTATTGGGACAACTGTTGTTTTGTGGCAGCGTTCTCTTACTACAGGCCATCGCCCTTCCATTTTTTGTATGGCCCCTGTTCAATTCGATCCAACACTGGGCCGGACAACCCAAGAAAAAAGGCTAATATTCAAATTGTTAATTTAACAATTTATAGATAGAGAAAAAAATACCGGGGGTAGGGGCTGTTTTACAAATCGAGCAGCCGTGCGTTCGATAAATCCACAAGTGGCTGTATAGCAACATCATACCGCCTTAGAATCTTCCAGATAATATTTACTTGCACTTATGGCCATATACAGCGCTCTAGAATGGCTGACTGCTACACGGTACAGCCCTACAGCAATTCCCCGCAAGGCTCCTCTCCGTAAACAACATGGATTAAATTCCTATAATTTATATTATGTTAAATAAAGGTTTTTAAGTCAGTTCTCCCACTATTTGTTGGAATTCTCCTTACATCGCCCGTAAATGTTTATTGGATAAAAAGTAGTCCGTCAGTTCAATTGAATCTTATCTGAATTGAACTGACGGACGCGATTAGAGCCCCTACCCTCTTGCCTAATCACTTTGTTTTTGTCAGTACCCAGCCTCCGGCAATGACCAATTCTTGTACGGTGCCTTTCTCGTCGTATTTGAACTCAAACGGCACTCCTTCGTTCTTTTCAAAAAATTGTTGTTTATTTTCTGCGGCAATGGGGAAATTGATGTCGTTCCACTTCTGGGTTACCCAAAGCTCCTCTCCTTTCATTTCGACAGATACCACGTATTGGGGATCCGGGAGATGCGTATATTCTCCTTGATACGGAGATTGCTCCGCCGCAGAAAGTCGCACGGCCTGCTTTTCTTTTATGTTGAAGATATCCCAATCGTATTCCTGAGAAAGGCTTCGAAGAATTTCGGTGTAAAGACGGTCGCCATTATTTCCATTCGTCATTATTACAACACCGGGGCCTCCATCTATGCTGGCAAGTAAGGTGCACCGATATCCTTGATTGGCTCCCCCATGAGTGAACCAACGTCGCTCTTCTCCTTCGACCAGACTGAAACCAAGTCCCCAATTATTCTTGTAATTGGTAAAAAGTGTCTGTGCGGTTTCCGGTTGAATGACCTGTTTGGAATTCCCTGAGGCTGCCTTTTGTAAGGCGATGGCAAGCAGGGCCAGATCCGTAGGTGTGGTCCAGAGTCCTGCCGCTGCCTTCTCCGGATATACGTGCCAGTTTCCGCGCACCGGTTCTCCATTTCCTCGATGTCCGGCGGCGGCATTGTCGTGCAATTGGACGGGCAGTGGTTGCTGAAAAAAACTTCGTTTCATTCCGACCTCACTGAATATTTTTTGTTCAAAGTAGTCTTCAAAGGGTTTGTTGGTGACATCGATCATCAATTGTTGCAGGATGGTGAAACCTCCTCCCGAGTACTTCCAGATGGCTCCGGGCATGGTGTCGGATCGGATCGGCTCCGAATTAACGGGACCTATTCCATCCAGAATTTGCACCAATGAAGGAATGGACTGATCGATGGAATATCCATCGAATCCCGTCACGCTTATTCCACCGGTATGGGTCATTAAATGTTTTATCGTTACTGCTTCGGCCTCGGTATATTTGTTTTGAGGGAGTTTCCAACTCTTCAGAAATTCATTGACGGGTGATTCCAGGTCCAGCTTACCCTCCTCCACCAAGGTCAAGGCGCCCACTGCTGCTATTGGCTTGCTGATCGATGCAGCTTGGAACAAGGTCTTTGCATTTACAGGGGTGCTCCTATCCTGATCGATCTGTCCGTAGCATTTCGTCCATTGAATTGTTCCGTGATCAAAGAAGACAATGCTGACCCCCGGAACTTTGTAGTGTTCCATTCTTTCGTAGATGTTCCAGGCGGACGGGCGCTCCCCTTCCGTGATGGTTACGAGAGAAGGCAAAAGATTGTTTTCGATGTTTTGGATTCGGCTGGCGAGAATGTCCTCATTCGCATCTTGGGCAGACAGCCAACCAATCTGAAAAACAAACAGCAAGGTAAACCGACTTAAAAAGGTAAATCTATTCATATTGAGTTTTATAGCTACTTTTTCAAGAGGTATGCCATTTATTTTAAATACCTGAAGAACAATTGATTATGTTTAATTTGGGTAATATTCCCCTCTTCTGTTGTCCGAATACGAACATGAGTTTGTCCATCCGTGTACACCTATTGCTGCCTACTCTTAACCGAGTGATTCATAGGCTTTGCAACAATCGGACAGATCAGTACGGGCGCTTCCAAATCGTAAATAGTTACGGTATGGGTACAAGTCGTCGAATTGCCACAATGATCACGGATCAGATAGGTCCTGATAATGGTTTTGGGACAATCGCTGGTGCTCTTAGTACTCACCAATTTAAAACTGGCTGCATCGACGCCGCAATTGTCAAAGACGTTTCCACCAGCTTCTAGGAACACTTCAAAAGTGTTGTAAGCCGGGGCCTCTTCTACGCAAGCGACATCGATAGAGGCCGGGCATTCCATTCCCGGGGCAATATTATCCCGAATGATGATTTCTTGTTCGCAGGTTTGGGTATTTCCACAGGCATCTCTCAGTTCATACGTACGAATGATGATAATGGGGCAGCTATTGCCCGTAGTTTGTTCGGCAACCAGATGGATTCCCTCTATCCGACACGGGAAAACATATGACCCTCCCGCTGCCGTGAAATCCGCCGGGGTTTGATACGCTGGAAAATCCATTTTGGAACATCCTGTCAAAGAGGGAGGACAAAAGACGCAAGGAGCATCTCCGAGTGATACCGATTCAATGACAGAACAGCCTTCAGGGTTGGTGACCGTTACTTGGTAGTCTCCGGCTTTGATACCACTTAATGACGGAGTACGTGCTCCAGTATTCCACTCATAGGAATAGCTACTCCCCTCCTCTACCATAATGCTTCCGTCGTCTGCCCCGTAACAAG
>JANQRV010000430.1 GCA_028284395.1 Saprospiraceae bacterium | reverse complement strand
GCCGGTTTGGCGGCGGCAGGTGCATTTGGAGGCAATGGAGGAATTGGGGGTGCAGGAGGATCACCGACCGGTAATTGTTCTGATGCCGGTAAAGGAGGTGATGGAGGCAATGGGGGTGGAGCGATCGGGGGTACGAATGTAGCCTGCGGTGCGGGTGGTTTTGCCATTGCGGGCAGCGGCGGAAATGCTGGTGCGGGAGGGTCGAGCGGTACGGCTACCTCAAGTCCCTGTGTAGCAGGGGCCGGAGGAAATGGAGGTAATGGTGGCAAGGGAGGAGAGGGAATTGGGGGCAAGGCCGATACGGATGATGTCTGTACAACTTGTGGGGCAGCTCTAGCAGGGGCAGGCCTCGGCGGGAACGGCGGTACCGGAAGGTCCGGAGGCAGCGGAAATCGCGGCAATGGAACGGCAGGAGTCAATGGCAATTCAGGGCCAAGCACCAACGGTAATTGCGGCACAACAGCTACATCCAATTGCAGCAGTAGCCAATCCTGCATCAACTGCACTTGTCAAAGTGCGCTTCCTGTTTCATTGCTCGACTTCCAGGGATCAGCGGAGGCCGGTCAGGTACAATTGACCTGGAGCACGGCCAGCGAAGTCAACAACCACGGTTTTGAAATTCAGCGACTCTTGCACCGCGGCGAATCATGGGAAAAGAGGGGATTCGTAGAGGGAATTGGAGAATCGACGACACACCAGTTCTATTCTTTTACCGACGAGAATGCGGCACCAGGCCTCAGTTACTATCGGCTAAAACAGCTTGACCGGGATGGTCAGTTCGAATATTCTCCCATCATCAAGATAGCAATAGAAGAGTGGGATGGGGAAGTGTTTAACGTCTTTCCCAATCCAGTATCCGAAACTTTGCACATTCAGCTTCGCATTCGCGACCAGTCGACAGTAGATCTTATCCTTTTGGATGTTCTGGGTAGGAAAGTTTGGAGTCTCGAGAATCAACCAGCACAAGGAACTATGGCATTGAACCGCAAAACATTGAGCCTAAGTCCGGGAATTTACTACCTTCATTTGATAAACTATGGCACAACTCAGGTCCGTCAAATTGTCCTGAAGTGATTCTGCCGATCACCAAAATACTACACTTCGAACTAGGCCGCTACACTTTGGTCTGCAGCCTGATGGAGAATTCTTTGGACTTGGGCCAAGTGCCTTTGATTATGGTAAATCACTACTCTTAAGGTATCGCCCAAACGAAGTTTGATCAATTTGGAGATACTGACGCCGGTCCGGACCTTGGTAAGGTTTACTCCCTGGCATCGATCTAACAGTCTGAGCATTTCTTCCTGTTGGTTAAGAAATCTTTTCAAAGTCGACGCGTCTAGGTGACTTCCCGCCGGGTTCATAGGAGCTAGTGTTTTCATCTTGCTCGAGTTTTGTCCTGGTAATAGGATCTTAGCAAAATAGTTCCCTAGCACGCCACTCTTGAAAGTAGCAACAAAACTTGCACTTGCCTTTTTCAACTGACGGTCTATCTCCGGCAGGTAAAAATCTCCATAGCGGTTTAAGTGCTCGATGCACTCCAGTATACTCCAACTTTCGCGATCTGGCTTCCAATTCAGGACCGATGGTTCCAGTTGTAACAGTGGTAAAGTTTCTTCAACGACTGCCCTAGTCCTTTTTTGAAGGTCTTCAATTAATTTTTTTCTTTCGAATTTCATTCGTTTAAAATTTTCACAATGACTTGAAAACGAATTAATTGCAAAAATTTTAAACAAATGCAACCGCTTCGCTTTTTACCCGCCTCTTTGAGGCGGGTCGCATGGAACTTTTTTAATCATTCTGTTTGGTGAACTTTTGATGAAAAAAGTTCATGCTCATTTCATTGCATTAAATTTGACTTTAATCTCTTGGATCTGTAACCGATGGTTGTACAACAAAGTTGGCCAATCTTCCATCGGAAAACATTGATTGAAATCAAGATTTTTTTATTCTGGATAGTGTTTCAGGCGACATCCGAAGATAGGAAGCAATATGTTTGTTGGGGGTTTCCTGAAATAATTGAGGGCTACGGGCAAGGACCCGCTCGTATCTTTTCCGGGGAGAAAAGGTTAGAACGTCTTTTTCGCGTTCCAACTGTTGATAGACAAGTAACTCCATCAGTTTTTGCCACATAAGCAAGCTTTCGCGATCGGTTTCCATATATTCAATCAGATCCACTTTCCGAATGACTCGAACGCTGCACTTCTTAATGGCCTGGATGTAAAAATCGGTAGGTTGCCCGGTGATGTAAGAATCAAGGGCGTTGATAAAATTGCCCCGATATCCCAGGCGAATCACCTGTTCTTCGAATTCGTCTTCAAAGTAAATTCTCACGCTGCCCTCAACAATGTAATAGAGATTGGTGTCGACCAATCCTCTCTTGGTTAAATATTCATTTCGCTCCAACAGCAGATCTTGATGCCACAATTGTGCCCGATCTATTTTTTCTTTTAGTTGTTGAATCAGGTTCATGATCTTTGGTTCGAAGTGTTGATCATTGATTTTTCAACCATTCATGTGCAATCGCTACCCAATCTGAGCCTTGGGTCAATAGTTGATCCGGCTGAATTCCCCGATTATCGATTCCCTGTTCCATGTCAATTCTCCTACTCCGATTGGTAGCACAAAAAAACATATGATCCGAACAGGGAAAGGGAAAAGAACGCATGTCTCCATAATCGTAAATGCCGGCGGTAGGCTGTCCCATAATGGTAACTTTTTCACTCTGTTGAGCCATCAAAAGAAAATGCTCGGTAGTACTCCCACAAGAGCCATCCACAAGTATGGCGATGTTGCTCGGGTTGGGCAAACGCCGCTCCAGTACTTGAAAATAATCCGGCGACAGGCTAACCAATGCTCCCTCACTCTCTTTCATCCGGTCGATATTAGCCTTGATATATGGTTTCTGGCCTTCCGGCACATACGGGCTCTTCAACTGTTCTTGGTATGCGGCAATATTTGCAGCAGAAGCCAATACATCGAAGCCAATGTAATGAATGGTGTCCGTGTAAAGATAGGGAACTAGGGATTGATACGTAAAAGTAGCTCCACCTTCATTTCCTCTAAGGTCAAGAATTAGATTCTTTTTTCCTTCCAGGTTTACCCGGTTGTTGATCAAGACCGAATCGATCTGCCTATAATGCCCTTCAAAAAAGGAGGCAATTCGAAGGTAGTTAGTATGCTCGTCCAACGGCCCGAAAGATACTACATCAGTTTGTCCGGAACTTGGGTTATCATGATGCTCGGGATATAGGAAAGGATTGCGGATGAGTTGGTTGTGAAAATGAATTTGCAAATGACCATCTTTGAAAAAGCTGAGCCATTTGTAAATGGCCTTGACACAAGAATCAGGCTGACTGATCAGCCCCACCTCTTGAACGACTTGCCGGGTAAACGAATTGAAGAGAGAATCCTGAGGCAAGCGCACTTTATCTTTAAAACCAGGATAATTTCCGGCAACATGTTGACGAACAAACGTGAAGTTTTCACTACATGAGCAGCCCTGCCCAAACAGTCCAGTCAACCACAACGTGAAAAGGAGTGTAAAAAATATTCTCATTGATCAGAATTGACGGACTTCTGTTTCAATTCTTCAAAAATATCTCTTTCTATGATGCCTTTCAAGGTTTTGGAATCCAGGGTCAGTAACTCCCCTAATTGACTGGCATAGGTCTTACTTTTTCGGAATGGGTAATCCGACCCGAAGAGGAAATGATCCGGTCCAATTGTTTCGATCAAACGGCTCAGAGAAGAAAGTGATTTACTGCCGGGATAATCAAATGATAGAGCGGTGCCCGATAATTCAAAGAAAATCCGGTGTTTTTCCGCACTCCTGGCCGATGTAAGGTATTCCGCAAAAGTGGTCAGGAAATCATAGGTAAAATTAGTGAACCCTCCTCCCCCACCCGAATGGGCAAAAATAATGGTTAAAGGTCCTGTTTTTTCGAGAAAAAATTCTATGAACCGTTCTGCATAAGCTGTCCCGGATTCGTTATCCCGTGCGTTATTGTGAATTAAGACGGGGATGTTCTCTACAGATAAAAACTGGAACAGTGTCTGTAGCTTAGTCAGATGTTTTGGATTCCAAAGGTCTATGTTGTTCCCTTCGAAATGTAGTTTCAGGCCGTGCAAACCAAGCCGTCTCTTACAACGTGTCACTTCTTCCAAGGCGTAGTTGCGCAACGGATTCAGGCCATAGAAGCCGATTAATTGATCGGGGTATCTTCCAACTAGTTTGGCCAGAAGTTCATTCTCTTGTTGTACAACACCTCGTTCTGCTGCTCCTTTTTTGGCCCCACCTCCGGCATAACCGTATCCGGCTGAAAGCAAAAGCATTTTGGCATTGTCATTGTCACGCATAATGGCTTCGATGTCACTGTAGGCTTTTTTTTTCTTGACAACTTCAAAGCCGCCTTTTGAAAAATCGTGCCCTTGAGCGGTAATGTTATCGAGTATAGTCTTGCTGTAGATGTGAACGTGGTAATCAACGACTTTGAAGGTAGAAATATCTACTTGACACATGGCTGGAATGGCAAATAGTAGTGTTGCGATCGGGAGGTATAGTTGCTTCATATTCATCCAGCACAATATATGAATTTTCGTTGCTAAACACCACCTGCTTAAAATACCAGTTCGTTTTCCAACGTTATCATGTTCGAAATTCCCCCACCCCGCTAATCGAAATATAATCCCGTCCTTGTCGAACCCATGTTTATTTCATCAAATAGCGGAATATCACGGAAAAGCTATTAGACAGCACAGAATTTATCAATCGGCTAAAAGAAGGGGACAAAGAAGCCTTTGTGATACTACTGGAAAAGACCAAAGATCAAGTAGTCAATCTCTGCTACCGGTTTCTCTTGAACCGGGAAGACGCCTTGGATCTTAGCCAAGAAGTCTATATTGAGGTCTTTCAATCAATTGCCCAATTTAAAGCAAAAGCAAAATTGCGGACTTGGATTTATCAGATAGCCACCAGAAAATGCCTTGATGAACTACGACGCAGGAAGAGGAAGAAAAGAATCACTATTTTTGAGAAAACCCGACAAGCGGATCAAACCCTGGAGATCAAAAGCTCAGTCGACCTTGAAACTTCGCTGGAAAAAAAAGAACAATTGGCAATCTTGATAAAGATGCTCGACAAACTGCCAGAAAATCAAAAAGTAGCCTTCATACTCAGTAATTTTGAGGTATTGGACAACGAAGAAGTAGCCATCATCATGAATTTGTCCAAACAAGCGGTCGAGTCTCTGTTGTATCGGGCTAGAAAAAAATTAAAATCCTGGTTGGCCGATTTTTACGCCAGGGACGATCATTCATCCACGAGCCACTGCAAAAATACCGAATCATGAAGAAAGAAGGCCCAAAAGACAAAATTGATCAGACCCTAAACGCAATGGCAGACCTGGACATTTCCGTTCCCGAAGAATGGACCGGAGAATTGCTGGAACGCCTGCCCCACCAGAGTCCTCCTTTTAAAGTGACGTTCAGGCAATTACTGGCCTACGCCGCCAGCCTAGCCATCTTATCTGGGCTTCACTTGTATGGCAGCTACCACCTGACCCACCCACGTCCGAATTCTTCCATTGAAACGGCAGATACACACTACGAAGCATGGGTAGATGCCTTCTTATTTACGGACCATAACCTGGTAGATGATGAGCTCTTGGAATAACTCAAAAATACTTTCCCGGCTTGTAGTAGTCTTAGTTATCGTCAACATTCTTTCCTTACTTAGTTTGTGGCTGATTGCATTTCCTATCGGATCAAGGACACACAACAAATCGGAGAATATCCTGCGCTCACTACAGCATCAATTGCAACTTTCTCCCTTACAGGTAGAGAAGTTTCGAAGTATCCAAATGGAATTTCGCGATTCTATGACCATTCTGGAAGTAAAGATGCGCCGGGCCAAGAGGGCCGTCAATCACAAAATATTTCAGGAAGAGCTCGATTCAGCGCAAGTTGCTGCTGCAGCGCACAGAGTAGCAGACCTGGAATTCCGGAAGGAAATGATGAAACTGAATAAGTTCCGACAGGTCCAGCTTTTACTCACTGCGGAACAACGACCGGAGCTTGAAAAACTCACCCACGAAATACTGCGATACTTAAATCCCAAACCAACTCGACCGCCAAAAAGAAAATAATAGCATTCTGGTGCCAGCAATGCCTCCGTTTGTCGTCTAACTTATTGAATGCCCCGATAAGTCTCCTCTCATCCCCGTACCCCAGTTGATTAAAGCACATTTTCCAAAAACTTTAAATCAACAATCCATGCACCAGTACTTTTATCCAGTCCTTTTCTGCAGTCTTTTACTTTTTGTACTTGAATCTCCGCTTGAAGCCCAAAACAAGCGGCACGTCCGCAACAATGGAGGATCCTTTGTTCACACACCTCGCTCACAGTCCCTGCCTGATCAAAATTGCGAACGTGGAACATTCCGTTCGATCGATGGAACTTGTAACAACACCGAACATCCGGAATGGGGAGCCGCCGACATTCCGCTTTATCGTAAGATTGCGGCAGCATATGGCAACCAGGATCCACTCAATCAAATGGGAGGGCAAAATCGACCTGGAGCGCGCCACATATCCAATTTGGTCTTCGATCAGTCTTCCAGTCAGCCAAGCCGTGAAAAATTAAGTAGTTTTGTTTTCACTTGGGGACAATTTCTCGACCACGACATCACCCTTACTCCCGAAGGCCACTCCGAGTACGAACCGATACCACTACCCGAAAACGAATCTAACTTCACCTCCGAAATCCCCTTTTTCAGATCTGAGATATGGCCGGGCTCCGGCTTCATCACGCCTCGGATCCAGATAAATCTGCTTACTTCGTGGATCGATGCTTCTAACGTTTACGGGTCGGAGCCGGAGCGAGCAAACTGGCTTCGTACTTTCCAGGGCGGCAAACTCAAAACTTCACCGGGACAATTGTTGCCATACAACACCCTAGATGGTACTTTCTCTAGTCCGATCGACGCCAATGCCCCCAGTATGGCCACACTTCCGACCTCTCCGACCAAATATTTTGTTGCCGGTGATGTTCGGGCTAATGAACAGCCAGGCCTCACTGCTTTACATACCCTTTTTGTAAGGGAACACAATCACATCTGCGACGAGTTGATCAGAGATGGATTTACCGATGACGAGATCATTTATCAAACGGCTCGCAGGCGAGTCGGTGCCATCATTCAAAACATCACTTACGAAGAGTTTTTACCGGCACTTGGCGTAAAACTCTCTTCCTATCGGGGATACCGCCCACAAGTCAGGCCGGACATCATCAACCTTTTTGCCACTGCCGGATACCGCCTCGGTCATACCATGGTCACCAATGAAATGCTCCTACTCAACAACAATTGTGAATCTATAGCCGCTAATCTGTCTCTAATCGACGGATTTTTTAATCCTACACAGATTGCCGATCACGGCATTGCCCCCTTTCTAAAGGGTTTGGCAGTCCAAACCCAGGAAGAGGTCGATGCTAAAATCATCGATAACCTGCGCAATTTTTTATTTGCTGCTCCGGGGGCCCCTTCGGCATTTGGTCTTGACCTTGCAGCCTTAAACATACAGCGGGGGCGCGATCATGGACTTCCCGATTACAATACCATCCGGAAGCAATTTCGAAACCGGGGCGCCGACGATTTCCGGGACATCACCTCCGATCGTCGACTGCGAGACAGACTTGAACAGGCCTACAATACCGTCGATAATGTGGATGCTTGGGTTGGCTTGTTGGCCGAAGATCACGAACGGGGGACCTCTCTTGGGGCAACACTCTTGGCCATTCTCGAAGAACAATTTGAACGCTTGCGGGATGGCGATTTTTTTTACTTTGAAAACGACCCGGGGCTGAATAACCGCGATCGAGACGAAATCAGTCGCATTTCACTTTCGGATGTCATTGAGCGCAATACCATCATTTCGGGACTTCAATCCAATGTTTTTCGTTCACAGGATTGCGGTAGCATCGCCGATAAAAAGAAGGAATCGGGAAAAGGTGATCGGAAAGACCGGAACCTACAACCTCCAGCGAAACACCACGCTTCTTTGTTTAACCCGGCGTCGAATGCCCATTCCCTCATCATCACTCCAAACCCTTCTCCCGGATC
Organism: Saprospiraceae bacterium; assembly: GCA_028284395.1. Lineage (GTDB taxonomy): Bacteria > Bacteroidota > Bacteroidia > Chitinophagales > Saprospiraceae > JANQRV01. The sequence continues at coordinate 13,861 of JANQRV010000430.1, read as the reverse complement.
TGTTGCGATCCGCTGGTGGAAGGAGGATGCTCTCTCGTATCGCCTGGAAATCATAGATCTACAAGGTCGTCAATTTTATCAACGACAATTGCCCGGCATCCGGGGATTGCTCGAAGAACAAGTTCATTTGGAACTGCCTCCGGGACTCTATCTAGTCACTTTACGTAATGCACACACCGGTGTAACGAAAAAGCTGGTCATTTTACCATAAGGTTGATCTGGACTCTATGCTGATGAGAACGGCTAGAGTCCAGACTTCAGCGCAATTCATGTTCGAGCCAAAGTACCCAGATATTGGTCGGCGACATTCATCAAATTCAATTGTTTCTCGGAGGGCATTTTATCAAACGTTCTGACCAGCATTCCCAATCTTGGATTGCGGGTAAAAAAATCGCGTTGTACATTCATGAAGCGCCAGAAGAGCGCATTCCAAACTTCCTGCCACGGTCCTTTTTGGTAATTGCTCATTTTCATTATATAATTACTGCCACTGATGTAGGGCTTTGTGGCCATTAATCCTCCGTCGGCGAATTGGCTCATCCCGTAAACATTGGGTACCATTACCCAATCATACGCATCGATGAATAGTTCCATAAACCAGCGATACACTTCATTTGGATCGAATTCACAAAGGAGCATAAAATTGCCAAGAACCATCAGTCGCTCTATATGGTGGCAATATCCGGTTTGCAAAACCTTCCGAATGGTCTGATCGACGGGGACGATGCCCGTTGTTCCATTGTAGAATGAATTGGGAATTTTCCGAGAGAAGCCCCAGAAGTTCTTAGTGCGTTCCTCTACTCCTCGAAATTGATACATCCCTCGGATAAACTCCCGCCATCCAATGATTTGGCGAATGAAACCCTCCGTCGAATTAATGGGTACATGATAGGCATCGGCAAATTGAAGAGCTTCCTCGATGATGGTTCCCGGTGTCAACAAACCAACGTTGAGCATTGGCGTGAGCACGCTGTGGTGCAAGATTCCTTCCTCTGCGACAATAGCATCTTCGAATGGCCCGAACTCGTGAAAACGGAATTGTAAGAAATGAGAAAGCCATTTCCTGCTACTGGCAAAGTCGATTGGATACAACGGTTCTGCCCGTAACGTACCGGGATTAGTATCGAAGTAGGTACTTACATACGTAAAGGCCTCTTCATAAAATGCATTTGAAACCGGATATTCTACGGCCGGGGGAACTTTCCCTTTCGGATATTTCTTTCGGTTCTCAGCATCGTAACTCCATTTCCCCCCCATGGGTTTTCCAGAATCATCCAGTAGAATACCAAACTTTTTGCGCTGTTCGATGTAGAACTTTGTTTGGAAGAATTTCTTTTTGTTCGCATCAAAAAATGTGGACAATTCCGCTGCTGTATTCATGAAAAGTGGAGAAGAAAATTTTTCGAGTGCCAGGCCAAACTTCTCAGCACCCGAGCGAATCCTTTTTTCCAACCAGTCATCAGTAGGATCCACGTATTGAATCGTAGTGAACCCTTCTTCTCGCAGAGCCGGAATGAGTCGGCGAATATCCGATCGATCTTCGACCGACGGGATGTAACATACCTCGGTGCCCTTCTTCGAAAGCCACGCTCCAAATCGCTTCATCGTAGCTCGATGATAGGCGATCTTTTGCTTGTGAAACCTATATTGTCTGAAAAATAAGTATTCTTCCACCAAATAGACCGGGCCTTCCATACCTAGCAAAGGATGGTTCTCGAAAAGCTGGTGGGGAAATATGAGTCTAGCTACTGCCATTCACTTTATTTTTGTTGCGGCGACAACGTTCGCTACAATATTTAACCTCCGGCCAAACCTTCTGCCACTTTTTTCGCCAACTGAAGGGTCGATTACACACGACGCAGTTTTTCTTCGGTAGAGCTCCTTTCTTCATTTGTTTAAGAATTTTACACCTCTATGAAAACAACGTGAGCGAAGTTGATTCTGGTCTCATTTCTTTCTCCGGGTATGTTTTCTGAGAATCCTCTTTTGTTCCTGCTCAACCAGCGGATGACTCCGGTGGCCCCAGATTTTTTCACGGGCTTTGCGCGCACTCTCTTCCAGTGGGACAATGGGGCTTGGATAATCGGTTCCTATATAGGTCTGGCAAAATTGTTGTTCCATCACGCTCATCTTCCACGGTTCGTGAATGTGTTCTCTTGGTACACGGTAAATTTCCGGCACCCATTTGCGAATAAAAACACCGGTAGCATCGTGGTCATTGGATTGTTTAACCGGATTATACATCCGGACGGTATTCACTCCAGTCGTACCGGCCTGCATTTGAAATTGAGGATAGTGAATACCAGGCTCATAGTCGAGAAATTGTCGCGCTAGAAAAGGTGCACCGGATCTCCAATCTTGATCCAGGTGGTGACAAAGGAAGGAAACCAACATGGCACGCATTCGAAAGTTGATCCAACCGGTTCGTCGAACACAACGCATGCATGCATCGATAAGCGGGTAACCAGTTTGCCCCTCCTGCCAAGCCACAATCCAATCTTCTTTGAATTCGTGCTCCAATAGTTCATATCCGCGGTTGATGCATCGGGTTTCATAATCGCATTCCATCTCAAACTTCTGAATAAAATGACAATGCCATTTCAAACGGGTGAGAAAAGCTCCGAAAGCTCGTTTAAATCGGGGATAATTGGGATGATGTTTGATAAATTGATACGCCTGCCGTATGCTGATATTTCCCCAAGCTAAATAGGGAGAAATTCGGCTACAGGAAAGTCGACTTTCAGCGGGTTTCGAAAGGTGCCAATGATAAGAAGCTCCTCGGCCTACCGCAAAAGATTCAAGATATCGCCATGCTTTGCTTTCTCCAGCTGGTTGAAATAGTTCATCGTAGGGCTGCAAGCGGTCGACTAAGACCTCCGGAAGACGAAAGGAATTGGCTTCCAATCGAACCGATCTTTCCCGGTAAGTATTTTTAATGACGGCTTCATTCATGGTGACAAACCATTGTTTATCCCAACCATCTCGATTCCGGATCCCCCGTAAAATGCCATCGCGCTGAAATTGTCGCCACCCCACTCCCTTCTTCTGGAACAGCTCTCCAAGTTTCTTATCGCGTTCCCAGGTCAATCGAATGCCGCTTTCGCGGTAGGATAGAACGCGTTTGATTTTGAATTGCCGAATCAGGTCAGAAAATACGGCGATGGCCTCACCATATAGGAGTTGTACTTCCCGTTTGCAGGGCAACCAAAAGGCATTCATCTCAAGGATAGAGTGATAAACAAATCTCAGATGTCGAAGTGAGGTATCCCGGTAATCCATCATGTTAGGCTCCAGCAAATAAATCACCAGATAGGGAATACCTTCCCGTTCCGCTTCAAAAAGCGGACGGTGGTCCTGGGTTCGCAAATCCCTTTTCAACCACACCAAATTAATTAATGGACGGTGTATTTGCGGAGGACTTCCCATAGAAGTTTATCGCTTGCTTATTTTATTATTGCTAATACTTCTTTGTCGAGAACATTTAAATCGCTTGATAGCGCGATTCCGTTTTTTCAAATGTTTGGTACTAACTCCACTATTCACTCTCTTTCGCCAAAGTCGAAAGCTTTTACCCTTGAGTTGTCGGCGCATTAAGCGAATAACATCTCGCTCGCGTAAACCGAATTGATACTCAATAGCTTCAAACGGCGTCCGATCCTCCCAGGCCATTTCAATTACCCGATCTAATTCTCTGGAATTTAATTCATGTGTCATGGATACCGAACGCTCACCGAAGCAAAAGGTTTTGCCTTTTTAACGGATGATCCGTTGGCTGATAGGAATTTTCAAAACAGCCCCCAAATGAAAGCAGGCAGTAAGTGGAACCGAGCCGCTTACTGCCTACAGGCACATAACTTAAGTAAGTGATCAGACCAAATGTTCGTTGATCTGAATGTGTCCAAAATCATTTTCCTTTGGAGTATTAATAACTCTTTGAATCTTGTTTTTGAATAGAATAGTCAATCAAAAAAAACCTGCATAAAGTAGTGTGTTATTTGTTATTTCGCTCCAAAAGGAGTCTACAACAATGTAAAGTGTTTGTTTTATTTGCACCGGTGCATTGATAGTACTAAGCTGTAATAGTGTTTCTTAATGCTGATTGCGAAAGTTTCAAAAAAAATTAGTGTCATTCAATAGTGTTCGCAAGAATATTACTTCTTTAAATTTCTGTGAGTCTTAGTATTGCTACTCATAGTGTTCGGACTCTCAGTAATACTGTTGTAAAGATCCCTAATGTGTTCAAAAAGTGTTCAAAAAAAGTGTTTGTTCAATAGTTCGTGTTGTTACCAATATAGTGTTCATCCCTAGTGTTGCAGGGGTTCATAGTTTTTCCTTACTAAATCAAAATTCGCTTGATCGACGCATAGTCGACATTTTCAATAAAGGCTTGTTTGGGCTTGTTTGTACTTAAATGATACTTACTTGGTTGTATCGGGGAAGATTTGAGGGTTGCAGTAGTTTGAGGACTGAAGGACTATTTAATCGGGTTTGTTTTTCACAACGAGTACAAAGAAACACGATATTTCAGCCAACTCACATTTTTTAAATTCGAATATTATTTTTTGTGTGACACATTAAAACAAGTTGCCGCAGGGGAAGACAAGGTATTTAAATTGCAATAAACCAATTATTTATATAATAATTTTTTACTTCTTTTTCCATTTATTGTAACTATTTTGCTGGTTAAAAGGGCAGTGACTGGCCTTCTTTTTTCGTTTTTTCACTAAAAAGTTGGTTGATCTTTGCCAATAAAGAGTCCATATTCTTATTAACAATAGTCCGTCCATCAATTGAGGTTACGCGGGTCAATTCGCCCATTGTGCCGGTGGTAAAAACCTCATCTGCCGTGTAAAATTCGGAGAGAGAAAGATCTTTTTCTTGTATTTCAATTTGATTCTTCCGGCAAATTTCAATGACCAGACCTCTGGTAATCCCCGGCAAACAACTGGTTTCTCTCGGAGTATAGACCTTTTGCTTTCTGATACAGAAAACATTGACGCCATTTGCTTCAGCCACAAAGCCGTCTTTATCCAGCATTAACCCGGCATCGGCGTTAGCGTGATTCGCCTCGATTTTTGCCAGGATGTTGTTTAGCAGATTATTGTGATGAATCTTGGAATCTAGAAACATGGGATTGTTCCGTCTAACGGAAGAGGTAATTAGGCTAATGGCAGGAGGATATACCGGTGGTTTCCATTCGGCCAAAACAATTAACGTAGGTCCAAATTGATTCAGCCTGGGATCCATTCCCGAGGTGATCTTTCGTCCTCTGGTTAAGGTGAGTCGAATATGAACCCCATCGCGCATGTCATTCGCCTTTAAAGTATCAAAAATTGCCTTTGTGATCACATCGTTGTCTGGCACATCTTGAAAGGCGAGCGCGTGTGCGGAATTTTGCAAGCGCTCCAGGTGTTTATCCAAACAAAAAATACGACCGTCATAAACCCGTAAACCTTCCCAAACTGCATCCCCGCCCTGCACTACGCTGTCGAATACCGACACCTTGGCATCGGCACGATTGTACAACTGTCCGTTTATAAATACTTTGATATGGTCGTTTGCTGTATTGTATTGCTGTAACATCTGTTTTGATTATTCGCTTTAAAGGTCAATTGTGTTTAATGGCTTCGGCATATAAACGCTGATAGTACGGAAGACAAGATAAAGCCAGTTCTTCTAATTCTTTCGATAATTGTATTTCTTTTTCAACGTATGGTTGAAAACCGGTAGACCGATGCACATTGGCATACCAGTGATCAGCCCAGATGCCATCTTCCGGGCGCGGCCCCGCATCCCAATAAAGCATGTGTGGATCAAATTCCAACCCTAATCTGGCACAAAGTCTTTGTAACACTACTTCCGGGTTTAGCAGCAGTTCTCGGGCTTCAAGAATGGCGGCAAGTGTGCCAACCTGTTGAAGTTCTTCGTACAATTCGAGTTGCTTGCGGACTCCGATGTCATCGATTTGCGGATTCGGAATAATCTTAGAATAGGAAGCAATGATCGCTCTGGGATCTCGAATCAACAAAACATTGACCGTTTCTTTTAGAAAATCCTTACTCAACTCAATGAAGTGATGTGTCATCTGTTTAAAAATCACCACCGGCCGTTCATAACTTCCAAATATGACTTCATCGATTACTTTTTCTCCGTCATTCTCTTGGTGCTCAATTATTTCCTCGGCAACCGGATGCTGGGCAGCAGAATTCGTCTTGGTGAGATAATGTGCGTAAAGCGGCTCATCGACCACAGTTGTATCTTGTCTTTGAGCAAAGGAATACATCAAAGCGGTAGAAACATTCCTCGGGCTGGACCAGAGATTAATTCGTTTTGTCTGCATGTAATTACTGTGTTCAAATATCTAAAAGATCATCTGGTAAAGTTGGTTGAAGCAGTGATCAAACTGAATGAAAATAGCTCCACTACCTGAATGTAGCGGAGCTATTTTTTCCCATCATTATGAAGGTGGTGATTGCGTTTACCTGTAGTGGTTGTAATCAAGCACTAATGTCGTTAACAACCGCCTTCGGTGCGACGTTCTTTACAGATTTGATTCCATTTTCCATCGTAGATTTGGAAGCATACATTTGACTGGAACCTACAACCTGCTTATTGGTCGAGCATAGGTTGAAGTGATGCTTGCCATTAGCAGCCACTTTACGCTCGTACAATTTATCATTACTCGCATTTTTCTGAACGGAGGCAATCCCCTTCTTGGCGGAAGCTTTATCTCCGTAACCTTGACTGGATAAAATAACCTGTCCGTTCTTGGCTTTTAAGCGAAAGTAGAACTTCTTGTTTTTTTCGCTTTTGAAAATTTCGAATTTCATAAATGGTATCAGTTTTATTGGATAAAATTATCGAACTAAATTAAGAAATTCAGCATTATTGGCAAATAATTCTTCCAAAACAAGGAATTAGATATTAATAAATTTCCAATTTCAAGAATTATTTTTATATTTGTATTGTAAATATGTATTTATCCCTCCAAATTACATCTTACACTGTGAGGCTATCCAGAGAATCCATTCATCCTTATCAACACTAACAACACTTCTATTGTAACTTTGACTACCTCTTTCGTAGTTAGATCCAACCAGTTACATCTTTTTCTGTATTCAAAAACTATCGAACAAAGCATTTTCTTGGAATTGACGCGGTCTTTCAGGAGCGTTCCATTGGTATCCATAGATATCATTGTGAAACGGTAGCGATCGATGGTTGATCAATAGTACATCATGTCGTTCGTCGATTTTCCGGTCTCAATCGAATAATCGCAGTCATTCCTCAAAGGGATTTCATTCTATTGAAGCACTATAATTCAAAACAAATGAGCGAGATTTTACGACGACCCACTAAAAGAATGTACGAGCAATCATGGCGGGAGATTTCCTCCCTGGCAATGCAGATGCAACAGATGGAAAATGGCTTCATCGACCGGCGGTTTAACCTGGTTGGTCATCTGATGAAAAACTGGAAGTCTGCACTTTCGGAAATGGAAACCATCTTCGAAGCGCAACATCCTTCTGGTTATGTACCACTGCATGACTCCTCCAATTCCGGCGGACAATTTGACCATGAAAACATTTTATACGTACCAGTTTTTGGATTCATTCTCTGGAAAACCTATAAATGCTGCAAAGACAAAAAAGTAGGTAGACAGATCTTACGAGAATTTTTTCCCAGGATTCTGCAATACCATTACTACCTGTACCGCAACCGGAATTACAATGGCGACGGTTTGATTCATATCTGGCACCATGAAGAATCCCGGTTATCCGATCCGGCACAATGGCGTCGTCTGGAGGTGAGGGGCAGCCAGAGAAACGGCAGTCCAATTCAGGATCCGTTTTTCAACAGCCTACTCGTCTGTTCCAATGATGCACTGATAAAGATCGCTGACCTTCTACAAAGAGATGCTGCACAAATACTTGAATGGAATGATTTGACCATTCATAGCATGAATGAAAAACTTTGGGATCAACAAAACTGTTTGTATCATCCCTTCGATATTGCTAGCGACCGATTCCTACCGGCACACCCAATCCTTGGTTACATGCCTCTCATTGGCGAAATACCCGATCAGCGTCAGGCCGACGCCATGAGTAGGCACTTGCACAATAGTTTGATAAACGTTGCAAACAAAGAGAAGAGAGTCCCTTCCTGGAAGGACCTCCACACTGAAATATTCTGCCATTGGTTACTGGCGGAAGGCTGCAAGAAATACTCGTTTAAGCAATTGGCGAAAAAACTAAAAGAGACTTCGTATCGAAAGATAACGCAGAAACACAAACTGGGGGTCGCCCCCTTATTCGATTCCCGCATCGATCAAAAAATACGGGAAAACATCAACACCGTTTTTTTCAGACTCAATTAGATAAAACTGCCTGAGGCAGACGATTGAAAATGCGGTGAAAAATGCGGCAGAAATTGTCCCAAATCTTGATTTCTACGCGGGACCACCGCAGGTCAATATGTTTTAATCCCATAGGTTATAGTTGAGGGCTATCACATTATCTTTTTTCCCTTAAGACTACACTTGTCTTTAAAGAGCGCTAATCGGTTTGCCGATTAGCGCTACTTTTTTGTTTGCAATCTTTCTTGCGAACTACCGACTTGCCTTTGCCTGCCAATTTCCTATTTGGTATTTTTATTACCGTTAATTTACCCGTATTCCAATAGTCTGAATCGCCTGTTAAAACCAGACATTAACACTACTTTACCGGGACTCGACCAATCCCCGTTTTTCAAAACTACTGACATCCCCCACTGTCGTGTTGCACTGCAACACCTTGGTCACGTATTGCTTACTAACAAAACCATAAACCATGTTGCGCTACATCTATTTGACCTTAACTTTCCTTTTTCTCTGGAATTTTAGCCATGCTTTTTACAGCGAATTATTTGTCTTGGATCCACAAAGAGGCTGGGCCTGGGAACAAGGCACGATCGAAGAAGCTACGTTCACGGTCGATCCGCAAGGATTATACACAGAAGTGGGTGTTTACCTTACTTTTTCGGCCCGTAACACCGGTTTTTCAGCCGGTGAGATCCTAGAAGTCGACTATTACTTCGAATTGCCGGCCAAGGCCATTATCAACGATTCGTGGCTTTGGATCGAAGATGAGATCATCAAGGCGGATATCATCGATCGCTGGACCGCCTCCACGATTTATGAAGAAATCGTAGGGCGCCGTCAAGATCCATCTATCCTAGTTAAAGAAGGTGATGGGCAGTACCGACTGCGGATTTTCCCACTGCCAGCCGAAGGAAGTCGAAAAGTCAAGATTTCGATGCTGATCCCAAACAACTGGACGGAAAACAATGTGAGCAGTATCCTGCCCACGCACCTGCTACAGAGTTCGCTACATCCCGTCGAGCTGGAAATCAGAGCCCTCTTGAAAAACGAATGGAAAAACCCACGAATGCTCACCGGCAGCGGTTCAGAATTCGTTCAGGTTACCGATCCCAATCTCGGGACCTATTGGAGCAGCTTCGTGCCAGCATCATCTTCTACCGGATCCGAGAGCTTATTCTTCAACGTAGATGCTCCATTAGAAGATGGGCTTTACCTCAACCGACACACACCGGAACAGATTTATCAGTTGGTGTTCCTTCCCAGCAAGGCTTTGGGACTTGCCGACGCCGTCCCTCGTAAATTGAGCATTCTATTGGACTATCAAAGCAATAACAGTCGCGACATTTCTCAGGCAGAGCTCTTAGAAAAAGTAATGCTTTATTTGTTGGCGCATACCAGCCCTTCGGATTCCTTCAACCTATTCCTTGCGGACCTGTTCATCGAACCAGTGAGCCCGGATTGGCTGCCTGCGCACCCCGATACCATTCTTGCTACGTTTGATCGTTTAGGAGACAATCCACTTGCCGACTATAACAATTTACCGACCTTGATCGGCACCGGCATTGATTTTGTAAAACGGAATGGTGCAGACGGGCAAATCATTATCTTTTCAAACTCCGATAGTGAAGGGAGTCAGGCTACTGCAAATCGCCTGTTAGACGACGTGCTTGAACTCATCGGAGACGACATGATCCCGATCCATGTTTGCGATTTCCAGAATAACTCAGTCAATTACAACTGGATCAACAATCGAAATTACCGGGGCAATGAATATCTGTACGCTAACCTGACCAGGCTTACCAGTGGTAATTTTACCAGCCTATTGAATTGCTGTCCTTCTCTGGATGAAATTGTCCAAACCACTTTCGCAGATGCAACTGCCTTCAACGGTACCTTTGATCTCCACACCTCATTGGATGATGGCCTATGCTATAACCGCTACCACCTTCATCAAATTTCGGAAACGGTCAATTTGAAGTCTCCGATCTATGAAGTAGGAAAATACGTTGGCAATTTCCCCTTCGTCATCGAAGCTGCGGGCATTCTGAATGGAAACCTCTTTCAAAACCAATTTTCTATCGGGGAATCCTTCATCAACGAAGCCGACACCCTTGCCTCTGAAATTTGGGTAGGCCAGCGAATCGCAGCACTGGAAAAACAACCCGCCACCAATCAAACCGTTGCTGAAATCATCGACCTCAGTATTAAAGAACGGGTACTATCGCGTTATACTGCTTTTTTAGCCCTTGAGCCAAGTCGAGGAGGAGAAGTATGTGAAAACTGCCAGGACGAAACGGAGGGAGAAGGAGGAGTGGTCTCCGTGGAGGAATTGTCCGCTCTAGACACCCTCTTTCAGATCCAGGTTTTCCCCAATCCTTTCTCCGAAAATGTGACAATAACAATCGAACACGATTCAAACATCGACCAGGATGATGTATCAATGGGGATTTACAATGGTTTGGGGCAATTGGTAAGAACCTACAGCATTAATGCATTACCCGGTACTGGCACTAGATGGACCCTGACCTGGAATGGCCAGAACGATGGTCTGGATCAAATGGCGGGAGGTATTTATCATTTTATTCTGAGAACTTCTGGGGGGCAGATTAGTCGGAAGTTGGTGTATATGCCGAAATAGGATTGTTCCAGGTTTGAGTTGTTCGAACCTCGAACAACTCAAACCTGGAACCTTTCAAATCTTTCAAAGAAATATCTTAGAATTCCCGACCTTCTCATTATATGCCTCCACAATCTGTAAGATATCCCTATACCGATATCCCTTCGATCCAATCTTTGCGGCTAGTTTCGGCGCCCTCCGTTGTATCAATTCCTTCATTTGTCTTTTGAATCCCATGCGTTGTACCCGGATAGGAAGTTTACTTTTGGAGCGGGCTTCGAGGAAATAATCCATACTCTTCAACTTTCTTTGGTCTCCGTCAATTTCGGTGACGCCCATCGAAGATTCTTTCTCGGTGACGATACTGTACAGATTGAGTCCATTTCCCTTGGCCAGCACCTTCATGAACACCCAGCGTCTCTCTTCGCTGCTGATTTTGCTTTCAAAGAGTTGCATGGAAGTGTCTCGCTCAAAAACAAAACCAGCGATCAATTCAGGCTGCAAAGTATATATGTTCCCAAAGTCGTTGATAAAAACAACGGTACTTACCTGATTGGTTTGGTTGAGCAATCCAATTTGGCCGGTCAGCCTAACACCATTTTTAGTGATGATATAGCCCGAGCTAATGAAAGAGAACGCATAGACGAGTGGAATAAATGCCAGGAGAACTGTAAGGTATATTTGCTTCATAACCATTCCTTTTTCTTCAAAAAATTAGCATGCGTTTGCGAAGGGTTTACCTTTTTATTGATCGCTAAGGTCCGTAACCAAAAATAAGAAAAATGAAGTAAATTTCGAAAAGGTATTCCCTCTCTTAACAACTTACTTAAGTGTCGCGATAATTCAGATTATGGAAATTATATATCATAGATGAAATTCATTTTTAACCAAATTGTTCACCGTTACCTTTCCTGGCCCAAACATTTGCCAGAGAAAAGGCAGAAAGCAAGTGCCAGATGCCCCACCAAGCTGCGATCATCGCCATGCCACCAAGACCATTGAAAAAATTAAAAATAATGATCAGGCCCAGGCCGGAGTTTTGAATTCCGGTCTCCAGTGATATGGCGCGAGCGTCTCTCCGTTCCAGTCCGTTGATGGCCGACCAGGTATATCCCGTTAGCAAAGCCAAGGTATTGTGTACCAGTACGATCCAAAATACTAAATGCAGGTAATTCACAATGTTTTCGTAATTGCCAATGGTCGCAAAAACAACAAAGCCAAGAAAAATCAGGATGGAAAGTATTTTAACTGGTTTTTTGATTTGGTCGGTTATGCCGGGCAGGTAGTGGTTGAACAACATACCAAGTAGTAAAGGAAGTATGATCAGCTGAACGATCGTCAGAATCATGTCGATCGGAGACAGGGAAATTTCAGATGAAACGTCTCCCGTACCCGGAACAAAATAGGCCAACAATAAAAAATACGCTGGGGTGATGACTACGGAAGCCATGGTAGTAATGGATGTCAGCAGTACCGATAATGCAGCATTAGCCCCCGCCAGGTGCACCGCAAAATTAGAGACGTTTCCACCCGGACAGGCAGCAACGATAGCCATACCCAGGGCAATGCTATAGGGCGGTCTAAAAAGAAATATCAGGGCAAGCGTCAGAAGTGGCAACAGTACCAATTGGCTGGTTAGTCCGACGATGGCCAATTTGGGGTGCTTTAACAAATACCGAAAGTTGGCCAATTTCAATTCCAGTGCCACACCAAACATCAGGAAGGCCAAACACAGGTTCAGCACGTTCAATTGTTCGGGATTAAAGTTGATTTGTACGCTGTCGATCTCCATATTTGTTGTGTTGTATTATCTGAATGGGCTTTGTAATACCGGGATTCGATTTTCGTTATATACCAGACGACAATGCCGCCTTAAAATTAAATTTATCTCAGTGGTATTTGGAAGTTCGTGAAGTTAATCCGTAATTTTGTCGATAAGTGAGTAAAAAAATAAGGACGGCTATTACGCAAATTGATCATTCACTCAATGACTATGAGAAGAAGGTATTCGCATTTTCCCGTGGTGGCCGCGTTATTGCTTTTTCTATCCTCAGCTACTTTTCCCGTCCCACTTAAAAATCCCCTCCCGAGTTTAAATTGTGATAACATTACGGTAAATGCCGGAGTGGACATTCCGGTGTGTGGCCCTAGTTCTCCCGTGACGTTGGCGGGCTCGGTCATCGGAAACGTCATGGCCATTCAATGGTCGCCCGGTCAGTTTCTAGAAGATTCCACTTCGGCAAGTACCATTGCAGTAGTTGACAGTACAACCGAATTCACCTTAACGGCTTTTAGCGTATCCAATACGAATCTTATTCAAAATGGTAATTTCAGTGCCGGCAACACCGGCTTTACAACGGATTACATCGATCGCACGGGTGGAGGTGTCGGAGCCATTAATGATGAAGGGACCTATGCCATTGACGACAGTCCAAGGGATGTCCACCGGAGATTTGCTCGTTGTGATGATCGGACCACCGGCAATGGCAATATGATGATCGTAAACGGATCGGGTGTTGCCAATAACGTCTGGTGCCAAAACATCACCATTAATGCCAACACCGATTATATCTTTACGGCGTGGGCTGCCTCCGTCACAACGGAAAACCCGGCCCAATTACAATTCTCCATCAATGATCAATTGCTCGGTAATGTGTTCCGTTCGAGCGGTTCCAACTGCAACTGGGAACAGTTTTTTGCAACCTGGCAATCCGACGATCAAATCACGGCAGAAATCTGCATTGCCAATGTAAATCCGACACCGGCCGGTAACGATTTTGCCATCGACGACATTGAATTTCGGGAAGTTTGCAGGTTCACGGACCAAGTGACGGTAGAGGTACTGGAACTAAATGCGGATTGGGGTCCGTTGGACAATATCTGCT
>JANQRV010000423.1 GCA_028284395.1 Saprospiraceae bacterium | reverse complement strand
GGCGACGTGCCGTTCGTCACTACTGTACTGACCAGGGAAGAGTACTCCGAGCTGGCCCGGACCGATCAAAATGTCATCTACGGTCAAATGGAACAAGATCTGAAAGACGCCGTGGCCGTCTTGCCCGAAACCCCGACCAACGTGGGAAGGGCGACCCGCGGAGCAGCCAATGGCTTACTAAGCAGAATTTACCTATATCAACAAAAGTGGGCCGAATCGGCGGCGGCTGCCGAAGCCGTCGTCAATTCCGGCACTTACGAACTGGTCGGTGCCGATGACTACATCAAAATGTTCAACGGCCAAATGGAGAACAGTGTTGAATCCATCATGGAGTATCAGGCGGTGGGTAATGCCCCCGGCGTTTGGGGCAACTCAACGGAGAATTTCTACTCCTTCATGTGGAGTCCGGTAATCGGTTGGGCCAACTGGTTCTCTCCCAGCGTGGAATCTTATCAGCAATACGCCGAACACCCTGAGGACATCCGCCGAAAAGCCTTTATCTTAGTGGAAGGTGCGGACCCTCCGGACATGATCGACGTCGATGGCGACGGCGTACAGGAGCCCTTCCCTTCCGGCAATATGAATACCACTTACTTCAACGGTGGCAATGTGCGTAAGTTCCTGCCCGAAGGCAAGAATATGGCCAATGCCAATAACCACGATGTCAACTTCCCCATCATTCGTTATGCGGAAATTTTACTCAATCACGCCGAAGCCGAAGTGGAAATGGGCAACATCGACGAAGCTCTGACTTCGCTCAACGCCGTCCGAACCCGGGCCCAAACACCGGCTGCCGAAGAACGCGACCAAGCGGCCCTCAGGGAATTGATCCGCTCCGAAAGAAGAAAGGAGCTGTTGTTCGAAGGACACCGCTATCACGACCTAGCGCGCTGGGGATTACAGGCCGAAAAATTAGGGCCCCTGGGATTCGTCCCCGGTCGGCATGAATACTGGCCGGTACCGATTGCAGAACTGGATTTGATGCCAAACTTAACGCAATACCCGGAGTGATCTCTCGGTAATAGCACAAATAAACCTTATCTTGGATAAGGGAGTGACCAGGCGGCTCCGACCATCTGGTCACTTTAATTGTACATACAGCACTAAATCCAAAAATTATAAAAAAACCACACCTTCCCACCGTTACCAAAGCTCTGCTGATCCTGCTGATACTGACAACCGCTTGTCGGAAAGAAGACCTCGGAGAGCTGTCCAATGCCGTCTTCCGACCAATTGCACCGGAACAATCGGGCATCGACTTCAACAATACAATTCGGGAAAACACCAACCAGAACATCCTCCGTTTTCCGTACCATTACAACGGAGGCGGAGTGGCCATCGGTGACCTCAATGGAGATGAATTACCCGACCTCTACTTCACCGGCAACATGGCCGGCGATCGACTCTATATCAATCGGGGCGCGCTCCATTTTGAAGAAGCAACCATCAAGTCCGGTATCCTCAAAAGCAATCTTTGGACGACCGGCGTCACTTTTGTCGACATCAATGACGATGGATGGTTGGACATCTACGTGTGTCGCTCCGGTACCGGAAATTTCCGGACCAACTTACTGTACATCAATCAGCAAAACGGTCGCTTTGTAGAACGGGCAAAAGCTTATGGTCTCGATGACAACGGCTATTCCGTTCAGTCCTATTTTTTCGATTATGACCTGGACGGCGATCTCGATCTCTACCTCGTCAATCATTCCAATCGTTTTTTTGAAGGGCAAGAACAGCTGTTTGCCCTCAAGAACAATCCGAGTCTGGAAGAAGCCGATAAACTCTACCGAAACAACGGCAACGGGACCTTCGAAGACGTCAGCCGTGCCGCCGGAATTCACCACTTCGCTTTTGGGCTGAGTGCTGCCATTGCCGATTTTAACGACGACAGTTATCCGGACATCTACGCGGCCAGCGATTTCTTCGAACCCGATTTCCTGTACCTGAACAACGGCGACGGCACTTTCTCCAATCGCCTCGCGGAATTGTTGGGGCATACTTCTTTCTCCAGCATGGGATCCGATGCTGCCGACTGGAACAACGATGGGCTGACCGACCTCTTCGTCTGCGACATGCAAGCCAGGGACAACTACCGAAAAAAAGCCAACATGGCCAGTATGGACATCGGTCGTTTCCGGCGCATCGTCCAGGAAGGATACCATTACCAGTACATGCAAAACACCTTACAATTAAACACGGGAAACGGACGCTTTAGTGAGATTGCCGAATTGGCGGGTGTATCCGAAACCGATTGGAGTTGGGCTCCCTTGTTCCTGGATGTAGACAACGACGGGTGGAAGGACCTCTTTGTCAGCAATGGCATCCGGCGCGACATCCAGTTTAAAGACGTATTCACCGACCTGCAAAAGCAGGGTGTGGCCCCCAATCAAATATCACCACTGAACATCATCGAACACTTTCCGGTGCAAAAGCTCCGAAACTACCTGTTTCAGAACAATAGAGACCTCACTTTCAAAGATCAATCTATGAATTGGGGCGTGGATTTTGCCGGTTTTTCCACCGGTGCTGCTTACGGCGACCTGGATCTCGACGGCGATCTCGACCTGATTCTCAATAACATTGACGATGTCGCTTCCGTCTACGAAAACCTCAGCGCACAATCGGGCAACCACAACTTTATCCAAATCACCCTGAAGGGTGTGGCCGGTAACCGCCATGGCATCGGTACCAAAGTGCGAATTCGCACCAGCCAGGGACAACAATATCAGCATGTACAGCCTTCGAGGGGATTTCAATCTTCGACCGAACCACTGCTGCATTTCGGCCTTGGTGACGCAGAACAAATTGATGAGCTCGAGGTCCAGTGGCCCGATGGCAACCACTCCCTACAAACCGACATAGCGGTCAATCAACGCATTGAGATTGCACAGGAAGCCACCACGCCATTGGCGAATAATCAGCGGCCCGCCACTTTATTTCGGGAAGTCACAGAAGCCGTCGGAATCCCACATCAGCACCGGGAAGAGATCTACGATGATTTTATGCGTGAACTACTGTTGCCCCACAAGTATTCCCAATTAGGACCGGGGCTGGCCGCCGGCGATGTCAACGGCGACGGTTTGGACGATGTATTCCTGGGAGGTGCCAGCGGTTATGCGGGTCGACTGTATCTCCAACAGCGCTCCGGAACGTTTAAACTCGCGTCCGGCAGTGCCTGGAACCGTCACCGGGATTACGAAGACACGGGCGCCGAATTTTTCGATGCCGATGCCGACGGTGATCTCGATCTTTACGTAGCCAGCGGCAGCAACGAATGGGCCGTCGGCTCCGCCAATTACCGGGATCGGCTCTACCTCAATAACGGCAAAGGGGGCTTTAGCCATCAACCGGAGGCCCTACCGGATGTCCGCATCAGTAGCACGGCAATCGCACCTGCCGATCTGGACGGCGATGGCGACCTCGATCTATTTATTGGCGGAAGACTGCAACCGGGACAATATCCGCTACCGGCTTCTTCTTTCATTTTCCGCAACGAGGGAGGACGGTTTTCCGATGTCACGGAAGAAGTGGCGCCGATATTGAATAACATCGGTATGGTGACCGATGGTGTTTGGATGAACATCGACGGAGACCACGATGCCGACCTGGTGCTGACCGGAGAATGGATGCCAATTACCGTACTCACCAATCACGACGGCCAATTGAAACCACAACCAGGTACCGGTTTGGAACAAACACATGGATGGTGGTATGCCCTGGCAGCAAAAGATTTTGACGGTGATGGAGATGTGGACTTACTGGCGGGCAATCTAGGATTGAATTACAAATACCGCGCAACGGCTGACGAGCCCTTCCAGGTCTACGCCCATGACTTTGACAACAGTGGATCGTTGGACATTGTCCTGAGCTATTATAATGATGGAGCATTGTATCCCCTCCGTGGCCGCCAATGCTCCTCCCAGCAAATGCCCGCATTAAGTGAGCAATTTCCGACGTATGCAGCCTTTGCCACTTCATCATTAACCGAAGTCTACGGTGCCGAATCTCTGGCCGCTGCCTATCGGGCACAAGCCCGTACTTTTGCCAGTGCCTACATCGAGAATTTGGGCGATGGCCGCTTCCAGTCGATCCCGCTACCCATGCCCGCACAGTTTTCCTCGGTCAATGACTTTTTGATCGACGATTTTGATGCCGACGGAAATTGGGATGTGCTGCTGGCCGGCAATATGTATGAAAGCGAAGTGGAGACCGCCCGGAACGATGCCGGACAGGGACTGCTCCTGCGGGGCAATGGCGATGGGTCCTTTACACCGGTCTCCCCCCACACCAGTGGTTTTCGGGCACCGGGCAATGTAAAAAACATGGTGCAATTGCAAACTGAAAGCGGCCGGCCCTTGATCATCGTCGGCAACAACAATGACTTTGTGCAAGTATTTTTACTATGATGAAACACGCGTGGTCCGATCCTTTTAAGCATTGGCGCTGCCACCGGGCGCTGACATGGTGCCTCCTGGTGGGTGGGATCAACCTCTTTTCCTGTAGGGATAGAGCAGCCCGACTGTTCACCAGTATTCCTGCCGATCAATCCCACGTTCACTTCTCCAATACCATTACCGAATCCGATTCCATCCACTATTTCAATTTTCCCTACATCTATACCGGTGGCGGCATCGGGGTGGCCGATTTTGACAACGACGGTTGGAACGATCTCTTTTTCGCCGGCAATATGGCCAGCTCCAAATTCTATCGCAATCGCGGAGCCTTAGATTTTGAAGACCTTACCGAAAGTGCCGGCCTCACGACCTCCGGATGGGCTACCGGCGTTTCGATAGTGGATCTGAACCAGGATGGCTGGATGGACATTTACCTCTGTTTTGCCGGCTTTGGAGAAGCTCCCCAACGGCGAAACCGGTTGTTCATTAACAACGGCGACCTGACCTTTACCGAATCCGCAGCAGACTACGGTATTGCCGACGAAGGCCGTACCACCCAGGCCGCCTTTTTCGATTACGACCGCGACGGTGACCTCGACCTCTACCTCATGCAACACGCCAATGAATCGTATGCTGCCATCAGTAAATTGCATACTTATGCGGATGGTCGCGGCCCCAGTACCGACAAATTATTCGAAAACACTTATACCAACGGGCAGGATCACCCCACCTTCCGCGACGTCTCGGCCAAAGCCGGAATTCTGACCGAAGGTTACGGGCTAGGACTGGCCATCTCCGATATCAATCGCGACGGCTGGCCCGATGTTTACATCGCCAATGACTTCATTGCCAGTGACTTGTTGTACATCAACAATGGAGACGGTACTTTTACCAACCGATTGAGCGATTACTTCAGCCAATGTTCCCGCAATGGCATGGGCGTCGACATTGCCGACATCAACAACGATGCCCTGGTCGACATACTGGTTATGGACATGCTTCCGCCCGACAATAAACGGCAGAAGACCATGACGTCCAAAATGAATTACGAATACTTTCAAAATACGCTCAGGAAGGGCTTCGCTCCCCAATTTATCCGCAATACACTCCAGATGAACCGTGGCCGTAGGCCGGACGGACAATATCTCTTCAGCGAAATCGGTCGGCTAACCGGCCTGCACGAAACGGATTGGAGTTGGGCTCCACTAATGGTCGACCTGGACAACGACGGCTGGCGAGACATCTTTATTACCAACGGCTTTAGACGCGATGTAACCGACCACGACTTCCAGGAATACACCGAACAGACCAATGCCTTTACCGCAGGCTCGGGCAAATTATCCGTCCCGGACGTCGTCCAAAAATTACACCAACTCGACAGTGTACATTTACCCAACTACCTCTATCGCAATCGTGGGAATCTGAGATTTGAAGACGTGTCCGCAATGTGGGGCTTAGATCGACCTTCCATGTCCAATGGATCCGCAGCTGCAGACCTCGACAACGATGGCGACCTCGACCTTTTGACCAATAACATCAATGCGCCGGCCTCCATTTTTCGCAATAACGGCGAATCGCATCATGAAAACCGCTACGTTTCCATTCGGCTGAAAGCACCACCTCCGAATCGAAATGCCATCGGCAGTGAGTTGACGGCCATTCTTCCGGATGGAAGCATGGTTCACCAGGAACTTTACCCCGTACGGGGCTATATGTCTTCCGCAGCGACGCATCTTCATTTCGGATTGGGCGCCATGGATCGGATCGATACGCTGCTCGTGCGTTGGCCCGATGGGCACCTAACCATACACAAGGGCCTAACCGCAGACACCCTGCACGAGATCAGCAACGGCAACGCAACAAAATCTACCACCCCACCACTCACTGCTACTCCCGGCCCTACCCTATTCAAGTCCGTGTCCAATGCCAGGCATATCAGCTATTTACATTCAGAAAACAACAGCAACGACTTTCGATACGAGCCCCTGCTACTTCACCAGAATGATCATTTTGGCCCGGGGATTGCCGTTGGGGACATCAACGGTGATGGACTTACCGATTGTTACGTAGGGGCAGGACGGGGCTCGCTGGGCATGTTCTTCTTGCAAGAAGAAGACGGCACTTTTTCCGGCCGGCCACTACCGGGATCCGACTTTTATGAAGACACCGGCGCACTTTTATTCGATGCGGATGGCGACGGTGACCTCGACCTCTATGCAGTTAGTGGCGGAAGCTCGGTGAAGTATTTTAACAAAGGGCATTATCAAGACCGCCTTTACCAGAATGACGGACGGGGTAATTTCGTTTGGCAAGCCGATGCCTTGCCTTCCCTCCCATCCAGTGGTTCCTGCATTGCCGCATCGGACTTTGACGGAGATCAGGATCTCGACCTTTTTGTCGGAGGCCGCGTCCTGCCCGGAAAGTTCCCCCTTTCACCAAACAGCTATTTGCTGGAAAACCGGGGCGGTAAATTCATCGACCAAACCAAAAACTGGGCCCCCGACCTCCACTCACCGGGCATGGTG
>JANQRV010000413.1 GCA_028284395.1 Saprospiraceae bacterium | reverse complement strand
AATTCAACCAGGAAGAAAGCGAACAGATCATCGTCAATCACCTGCGGGAAGGCGACCGCATCCGCGTCCGATGCATCTCCCGGGAGAAACCCAATGCGGCAGCAGTAGCCACTGATCCCATCCTGGAGGACGCCTATTTATGTCTCTTAAAGAATTTACACGACTCATGAGGAATACGATCACACTCGTCGCCAAAATGGTCCAATACAATTTGAAAATCATTTTCGCGGGCCGGTTCTTCTGGTTTTTGGCGGCTGCCCTAGCCTTCTATTTATTTTTCATGGTCGTCAGCGTACGGAGCAACGCCGAGATCCGGGCCGGCATTGTTTATCAGTTGGCTCTCTTTCCCGCCCTATTGCTCATTTTCTATCCCGTCGTCTTTGGCATTCAACGGGAAGACGATGCCCGCATGCTTGAAATCCTCTTCGGCATTCCCGATTATCGCTATAAAGTTTGGTTGGTACGTATGGCTTTGATTTTTTTCCAGGTTTTCATCTTTTTGGTCCTCTTCACGGCCCTGGGTGCCTGGCTCCTCTACCCGGTCGACCCCGTGGTTTTTGCATCGCAACTCATGTTTCCGGTCTGCTTCCTGGGCAGTCTGGCCTTCCTCATTTCGACCTGGGTAAAAAATGGCAATGCCACTGCCGTGATCATGGTCCTGCTGGGCCTGGCCCTCACCATCTTTAGCGAAATCCTGGAAGACACCTTCTGGCACATTTTCCTCAATCCATTTGACACCCCGCGCGGTTTCACCGGGCCTGCCTGGCAGAAAATCGTCCTACGTAACCGCATCTTTCTCGTTGTTGGCAGCATTGTCTTCTTACTTGCCGGGTTGTTGAATTTACAGAAGCGGGAGAAGTATATTTAGGGATGCTTTGATATTGCGCCCATTCGATGCTGCGGCCGCCTTAGCGGCGACCTGAAAACCGCTAACCATTAGTCTGCCTTCCCGAAAACCACTTATATAAAACCGGAACGACCAACAAGGTCAAGACCGTAGAAGATATCACTCCGCCAATAATGGTCCACCCCAAAGGCGACCACAAATTACTAATGGAGGCCGTTAATGGCACCAAACCCAAAATCGTTGTAACCGACGTCAGGATAATCGGTACGAAACGGCGCTCACAGCCCTCCTGAATGGCCTCCAACAGGGGCGTACCCCGCATTCTCAACTGGTTGATGTAATCGACCAGAATAATGGAACTGTTGACCACAATGCCCACCAAGCTGATGAACCCCACGAAGGCAAAGAAGGAAAATGGCCACCCGGAAAGGTATAAGGCAATGAAGGTTCCCGTCGTCGCCAGTGGAATGGCGGAGAACACGATCAAGGGTTGAACAATGGAGCGAAACTGCAATACGAGGACTGCAAAGATCGCCACCTGCGCCAAGATCAGTATGATGCCCAAACTCCCAAATGTACTTTGTTGATTCTCATACTCCCCTTCCGCATGAAAGGAGTAACCCTTAGGCAACTCGTAATCCTTCAATCGATCCAGGATCTCGATGGTCAGTGGAATGGTTTGATCGGCATCGATCACGTCGGCCGTCACCCGGGATTCCCGATTTAAATTATAGTGGTTGATCTGAGAGACGCCCGACTGGAATTCGACATCGGCAACCTGACGCAAAGGCACCTGCCCACCAGCCATCGTAGCGTAATACACTTTATTGAAATCCGCAATGGTTGGTTCATTGTCGAATTGCATCCGTAAAACTACCGGAAAGCGTTCGCCATCGCGCTCTTTCAATGTCACTTCATCAATCTTTAGACCAGCAAGACTAGCTCTCGTCGTTCGGTCGAACTCCAAATGAGAGAGGTTTACCAAACCCGCCTTTTGGGTATTCAATCGGATTTTGATCTCGGTCTTATTTTTACTTAAGGCATTTTCTACATTGATCACCCCCGGAATCGATTCCATAATGGCTTCCACATCACTGGCAATTCTTTTCAATGTATCCAGGTTGTCCCCAATGACCAGCAGCTCAATGGGAGCATCGGTCGGCACCCCGTTTTTCAATTCCTGAAAGGTAATTTTGGCATTGGGGTAAGCAGCAAAATCCTTCCGAAGCTGTTGTAGCGTGCGGTAGAATCGAGCGGCATCCCATTCCTTGAAATTCACCATAACTTGCCCGTAATACCTCTTGTAGGAAGTCGACATCCGGTTGTAGTAGATCTGTGGATTCCCGTGCCCCACGTTGACCGTATAGTCCTTGACAAAATCCATGGTATCCAATACCCCTTCAACGTAGCGGATGGCTTCGTCCGTCCCGTCCAAATTGGTTCCATTCGGCGCATTCACATCGATGAGCAGCATGGGCTTATCCGCCGTCGGGAAAAAACTCACCCCAATTTTTGGAAACAGGCTGATTCCAAACACAAACAAACCAATGGATACCAGTACGATCAACCAGCCAAAACGAAGCGATGTCTTTAGGATCGGCCGGTACAGCTTCGTCACCACCCCCTCCATGAGTCGCTCCATGGAAAACCGGCCGGGCTCCTTCTTCTTTCTAAAGAGTCCGCTGGCCAAAATCGGCGTCAAGGTCAGTGCCAGCAGCAGCGAAATGACCAGCGCCGTGATCACCGTTAACGGCAGTGACTTCAAAAATTCACCAGCCCCTTCTCCCAATTGGGTAAGCGGGTAGAAAGCCAGCAAAGTGGTTACCGTCGAACTGATAATGGCGTAACCTACCTCGGACACCCCCTTCGCTGCCGCCTGTCGTAAAGGAAGCCCCTCCTCAATGAATCGCCGAATATTCTCCACCACAACGATGCCGTTGTCCACCAGCAAACCCAGCGCCAGTACCAGTGAAGCAATGGATATTTGCTGCAACCCAAAACCCAGGTAACGCATCACCGCCAAAGCCAATACGATACACAACGGGATCAAGATCATCACGATGACCGAAGACCTCCAACCCAGGAACAACAAGATCACCAGTCCGACCAGGGCTACGCCCTGCACCAGGTTGTTGAAAAAGTCATTGATCCGGGAACGCACCGCCGGGGCTTGCTCAAATGCAGTATGCAGGGCAATATTTGGAGGTAAATCCTTCTTAAAGGCCGCTTCCACCACCTCAATTTCCTTGGCCAGATCCAGGATGTTCGTCCCCTTATTCTGCTTGATGGTCACAAAAATACCCCGCTGCTGATTGTACCTCACTACCCAACGATCATCCTCATAATCCATATAGACTCGCGCAAAATCCTTCAGATAGATGATCCGGCCGTCAGAGGTAGCAATGATCATATTCCGAATGTCTTCCAAATCGTCGTAGCCCCCCGTCGCTTCAATGCTAAAGGTCTTATGGCTCGACTTCACCTCTCCTCCCGGTATATTGAAGTTATTGGCATTCAATTGGCCAATCACCTGCTGGAGAGAAATATTCAGGTTGGCCATCCGCTGGAAATCCACCGAAATGCGCACTTCTTCCTGGGGATAGGCCTCTACCTCCACAGAATTCAGATCTTCAATCACCTCCAAACGGTCTTGCAATTCTTCGGCATAATCCTGCAATCGGCCGTATGATACTGCTTCGCCCGCCGTCAAAACGAACTGGTGGATCACCACTCTTTCCTCCGGTTTGAACTGAAAGATCTCGAGCAAAGCAATGTCTTCCGGTAAATTCGGTTGTACCGTATTAACCTCGCGGACAATCTCATCCAGCTTGTCGTCGAAGTCCATATCAAAAGATCCTTCCATCCCAATAACCGCTAGTCCATCTTCCATGAAAGAACTGATCTTTTCAATGTCGTCGATCTGATCGAGCGCCTCCTCCAGGGGGTCGATGACCAACTCCTCCATATCTTGTGGACTGGCACCGGGCAGTACTACCGTAATGTTGTAAAATGGAGAGGTAATCTGAGGATCCTCCGAACGCGGCATACTCAAAAAGGATTGAATGCCTAAAACCAGCGTGATGAGGATCAGAATAAATATGAATTGACTATTGCGTATCGCAATTTCGGGTAATCTCATAATGAATGAATTGTTATACTGTTGGTGCTGTTTTCTGTTGTCTCTGTGGCTGCTGTGGTTACTGTTGTGCTATGGCTTCTATGGTTGCTATGGTTGTACACTTGGAGTGATGCTTTGATGCTTCGGCCATCTTAACGATGGCCCGGATGCTTCGATGGCCTTAGCGGCCATCTGGATGTTATGCTGCCGGACCCAACCTACTTTCTTCGCTGATCACAGCATCAAGGCATCACTCCATCCCTTTCAAACTAATACTGCGATCAACCGCCGACACTTCTTCGTCCAGAATCCGAATCTCCATCCCCTCTTCCAGATAGGCTGCCCCTTCGGTAATCACATAATCGTACGCTTTCAGTTGTTCTTCCAGGACTGTAAAATAACCCGCTCCAATGTAGGCCGGCACCACGCTAATTCTCTTGGCCTTTTCCCCGGTTTCGTCCGGTATGAAGAGAAAGGCCTGATTGCGATAGCCTTCAACCAGGGCGTCCATGTTTATCTTGTAGTAAGGGTCTTGTTGGGAAGGATGCAGTTTAAGCTTGGCCACGAAGCCGTTCTTGATCATCTTCTGACTGGCCGACAGGGTAACTTCCACCAGGAAAGTGCCGGTGCGGGGATCGGCTTCTTCAGCAATTTCCGAGACGTAGGCCGAAAACGATTCATTTGGGTAAGCATCAAAACTTACATCTGCTTTGTCATTCAGGCGCAATCGGACGATGTCTTTATCGGCAATGCCCACTTTGACGATGAAGCCCTTTCCCTTGTTGGAAGCCAATCGAAAAATCGGCGTTCCGGGGTTGACCAGCTCATTGGTTTCGGCCATCTTGCGAAGGATCCGACCGCCATGGGGAGCCTTAATCTGTGCATATTGCTGATTGAATGTGGCAATCTCTAAATCGGCTTGCGCCACTTCCAGTGCCGTAGTTAGATTCTGAACTTGTTCCCGGGTAGCAGCACTGTCTCGGAATAGTTTTTCGATGCGTTCCAGGTCGCGAGTTGATTTCTCGACCACCTGTTTCGCCTTAAGCACCTGTGCATCGATCTCCGTCGTTCGGATTTGAGCCAGTAATTGGCCGGCACGGACTCGCTTACCTTCGTCCGTATACAGTCGTTCTACGATCCCTCCAATCTTAAAAGACAAATTGGTTTCGGCCTTCGACCCCACTACTCCGCTAGCCACAATGGGAATGGCAGTAGTGGTCAATTCCAGCTTTTGCACAGCAACCGCCTGTATCTTCTCGGTCACCTGACTGGTTTCTTCCGGGTCAACGTAATTTTGCTTGCAATGGGTTGTACCCAGAAGAATTAAAAGCGAAAAAATAGAATAAGGAATGATTCTCATGGTTTATCTTCTATTTCGAAAATTAAAATGCTAAGGTTACTCAATTCCCGACCGCACGCCGCAACTCCGCTTGTCGAATCAGCACGTCGTAGCGAGCAATGGTCACGGCAATATTTGCATTCGTCATTTTGGTTCGTGCATCCAGATAGTCCACCAATAGGGCTTGTTCGTTTTCGTATTTACTGCGCACAATGCGGAAACGATCTTCGGCACTGGTGGCTGCCGCCTGCTCTGACACTAACTTTTCAGTTGCTGCCTGCAGTGCGTAAGAAGCTTGAATGACCTGCAATTCGATTTGCTGGCGGATCATCTCCTCCTCCTTCTGTCGCGTCAACGTCTCCACTTCCGCCTGCTGAATCCGCACATCTCTCTGTTTACCTTCGTAAATGGTCCAGTTGAAGGCCAATCCCAGCGTCGTGATGAATTGGTCGCCGTCGAACTTGTAGCCAAAACCCTGAAAACCGGTACCCAATTCCGCCCCCAGTGTAGGCAGTCGACTTTTCTTATTGAGTTCCGTCAGAATTTGGTTAGCTTGAATGGCTTGCTTGATCTGTGTCAATTCTGGGCGCTGTTGTACAGCTTTTGACCGTGCCTCCGCCACGCCGGGCATTTGATTGACCCGCCGAATGATGTCAGCATCGACGGTAACATCCGCATTGAGATCCCGATTTAGCAAGGTATTGAAATAGGCCTTTGCTACCTGGGATTGTTGCCGCACCTCGGCTCGCTCGCCATTCAGTTTACTCAACTCAAATTGTACGCCGCTTACCACATCACGGGTCGCTTTGTCATAGCGAACTAACTTCTGGTTGAATCGCAATAGCTCATCCAGCAACAACTCCGTGCTATCCAGTACCCGAAGTACTTCCAGGGTCTTCAGATAGTTGAAGTAGGCAACGCGGATCTCCTTCGCCACCTCCTGCTCTTTTACCTTAATATTCGCTTCCTGGACTTGCACCAAGCTCTCCTGGGCCTTCCGGTTGTAATAAATCGACTGGTTAAAGATCGGCTGCGTCACTCTGAAACGCGTCTCGTGAAAATTATTCGGTGCCAATTGTTCGGATACGTCCGCTAAATCCACCGGAAAGTTATTGGTGCCGGTGAGCTCATTCAAAGCACCATAGATTGGATTGACCAAACTACCTACCGGAATTTCAATATCCCTTCCTCCCCTAGCCAATAAATAGGAAGCTTCGAAAGATACCGTCGGTAAAAACTTTCCTTTCGCTTCCGCCACCCTCAATTGCTGCGCACGTAGACGAAGTTGCTCCTGAGAAAGTCCAAGATTCGCCTGAACTCCCTCCGCCACATAAGCTTCCAGAACACCTTGTTGTCCGTGAGCAAAAAGCGCCCCGAAAAAGCCGAAAAACAGGATGAAATATCCTTTCATAGCTACTGAAAAATTTATTCGTTAAATACTCTAAAACCTTAACTTCTTAATGCCTGTCTCCTCAACATCCCGTCAAACAAACCAAAAGCCTCCTGCACCAAAGCCCCTTTATTCGTCTCGTCAAACATGGTCAGCCGATCCCGGATATACAGCGAAACAATACCGTGCACGCCCGACCAAATCATCAAAGCCAATGCATCCACATTGTGCTCGGGCAACTTTCCGACGGCAATACAATCCCGGACCGTTTCCTTTAATAATTCAAAATTCTGCTCGCCAATCCGCCAGTGTTCTTCCTTACCCAGGGCTTGCATGGGTTGTCGCATGACGAACATCAAATCGTAATAAGAGGGGTTCTCAAGAGCAAAAGTGATATAAGCCTCTCCGATCTTTGAAAGCCTCTTGGATGGATCCGATTCACTCCGACGCACACTGTGAAAAGCCTCGTAAAAGGCAGAGAACGCCCGTTTCTGAAGAGCGTAAAAGATCTCTTCCTTATTCTTGTAGTAGAAATAAATGGTAGCGGGGTTGTATTCAATCCGCTCCGCAATCTTACGCATTGTTGTTTTCTCATAACCCAACTCCAGGAATAGGGCATTCGCCGCATCTAATATGTTGTTCCGCAGCTGTATCCGGTCTCTTTCTCGTCTTTCTTTAATACTCATATAAACCACCATTTTTGAGGTATTTTAAACAGTGTTTAATTTTTCAACATCATTTAAAAGAAGATGTTCAAAACCTGGAATTTTTTTTCATTTTTTCAAATCTATCGAAACGGCCGTCAACACTCAACTAAATGATGGTGGACCGTCGAAACTTTAGGTTGAATCGTCAGATCTTGAAAGTCGTCCAAAGTTTTTCCTTAAATTGAGACGTCGGGGAGGCCGCTAAGGCCATCGAAGCATCCAGGCCATCGTCAAGATGGCCGAAGCATCAAAGCATCACTCCAAATATGCAGCCCAACCAAAATAGCCACAGCAACAATAGCAGCAACAGTAACCACAGCAACAATAGCAACAATAGCAACTACAGCAACCACAGAACAACTATGAAGGCATTCCAATCCCTGTTCCTCTTGTGCATCGCCACTACAACCGCCTTGTTCTGCCAGACGGCAAACCTAAGGGGCAAGATCATCGACCAGGCCAGTGGAGAACCAATCGAATACAGTACGGTCACGATCCATTTGGCAGCCGATTCGACTTTGCTGGACGGACAGGTTACGGATGCCAATGGCCAATTCGAATTCGCTGCTCCGATGCAAACCGAAGTGTATCTATCCGCGCAATTCATGGGTTACGAATCCTATTTCACGCACAGCATGAAAATATCGGATCCCGTAGACTTGGGGATCATTGGATTGAACATCGGTGCCACCTATCTTTCGCAGGTAGAGGTGACGGGCCGTGAGATTACCTCCCTACACAAATTGGACAAACAAGTATACGATGCCGGTCAGTTTCAAAATGCCAAAGGCGGAACGGCATCCGATGTTTTGCGCAATCTGCCTTCCATCAGCATCAACTCCTTTGGCGAAATTTCGGTGCGGGGTGCAACCGGTTTCTTGGTCATGATCAATGGCAAACCGATCCAGACCGACCCGGCGGTCCTGCTACAGCAATTATCCGCCAACACCATCGAAGATGTGGAAATCATTACCGCTCCTTCGGCAAAGTACGATCCGGACGGACAGGCGGGCATCATCAACATTAAAACCAAAAGGGGGCACGCAGACGGTGTCTATCTGTTGGCCAACGTTATGACGGGACTTCCCAGCATCGAACCCTATGACAATGCAGATCGCACCCCGCGCTACGGTGCCGATGCGACGTTGAATTACAAAAAGGGCAAATGGGATCTGTCAGCGGGCTTGGATTACCGTCGTTACGATATTTCCGGGCGTCGCGAAGGTTATGTCAATACCTACCTGGAGGAAGTCCTTACAGAATTTCCTTCCGACGGCGAACGCAGTTTTGACGAAGAGAATTACTCCGGCCGCATTTCCGCCATTTTTTCTCCGAGTGAAAGGCATTCTATCACTGCGGGATTCTACGCCGGGAAACGCACCAA
>JANQRV010000410.1 GCA_028284395.1 Saprospiraceae bacterium | reverse complement strand
CTTATTCTTCGACCAGAAGAAAAGAAGCAAAAGAATATATTAAAGATCTAATTGAACAAAAGGGGTATCTAAGACCAAACCAGACCCTATCCGAGCAATATGATGAAATTGCCCGGTTCGCAAAGGACAAACTCGAATTGGATATAGATTCTTATTCTTCGACCAGAAGAAAAGAAGCAAAAGAATATATCAAAGATCTAATTGAACAAAAGGGGTATCTAAGACCAAACCAGACCCTATCCGAGCAATATAATGAAGTTGCCCGGTATGTGGATGACAAACTCGGATTGGATGTAGATTCTTATTCTTCAAGAACCAGGGAAGAGGTCAAAGAGTATATTAATACATTGATCAGGATCTTAAATAAGAGCTAAGTTTATTAATTTATCACTGGGGCTTTTGGCTGATCGCTGGGTTCCGTTCCACGGACTTTTTTCATGGTCTTTTTGAACTAGAGGTCGACAACCAAGCGAAAGCCGACATTGCTTCCATGGTCGTCTGGGGAACTCCCGGTGCGATACGATACGCGGCAGTTCTGAGCGCTACCGTCCCAACCACCGCCGCGGAATACCCGGGCCGAGCCTGAAGCCAATCCATAAGGATTTTCAACCATACCCAGCTGCCGACAAGTTTCATAATAGTCGCTCCCATACCAGTCTTGGCACCATTCCCACACATTGCCGGACATATCATAAAGACCAAAACCATTGGCCTTCTTTTTACCTACCGGATGTGTTTGATTATCAGAGTTTCCTGTATACCATGCTACTTCATCAATCGTATTGCTACCTCCATATTTCGTTTGATTAGGCCAATTTCCTCTGCGCGCTGCGTATTCCCATTCCGCTTCTGTAGGCAGACGATAGGTTTTGACATCTTTTATGCTCAGCCACTGGCAATAGGCTATTGCATCATTCCAGCTGACATGAATCACGGGATGATTGTATTCACTATTCGATCTCATAGTGCCCGCTGAATTGCATTTCCAGTTGACCCCATTTTTCTTTTCCCATTTAGAGCCATTCCAGATATTACTCCACCCTTTTTTATCCGAATCAGTCTGAAAGTGGGTCTCCTTTACAAAAGCGGCGAACTCCCTTACTGTTACTTCATACTTTCCAATTAAATAATCAGAAACGGTCACCACATGAGCTGGTTTTTCATTACCTTGGCATTCATCGCTCTGCTCATCCATACATCCCATCAAAAAAGTCCCACCAGGAATTCGCTCAAAATTCTCGGGAATTCTCAATTCCTTGTTTTGAATCGCTTGCTCCTCCTCACGCTGCTGCAAGTTCTGAGCACTCAATTCCCGAATCCTTCGTTCCACTACTTCCTTGAACTCTCCCTCCGGAAAGTCTTTTAAATAATCTACATAGGTCTTTATATCACCCTTCTCTTCAGATATCTTGTAAGCTTCGACATCTTCCTGAAGTACTTTGCTGCCAGCTGCCTTGTTATCATTACCAAATGACAATCTCTTTCTGTTGAGGGTGAAAAAATAAGGGAAATCAGAAAGCGTCTGTCGGATTTGTTCTATATCTATAGCTACGCATTGGCTACCATCATCTTCGATGATCATCCCCACAATCCCACTCCTATTCACCAAAGGAGCTCCCGAGCAACCTGGCTGAACCGAATTGACATCCACTTCTATTTGATTGTTTTGCACACGGTAAATCGTACCCACTGCATTACCCTGAGGAATATACCATTCCTGATCTCGGCCAATGAAAGCCACTTCATCTCCGACCTCAGCCGTACCCAGGCAGTTGGATTGCCAATTAAAATCTTGAGGTTTTTCAACTTCCACCAATGCAACATCGGCTTCGTATTGCAATCGAATAATCTTGGCGGGATATTCTTCATACTCAGATTTATATTCGACCTTCACTGCATCTTCCAAATCCTTCGCGACTTCCACTACATGCGCTGCAGTCACGATAAATAGCTTCCCATTTCGTTCTCCGGAAATAAAGCCAAAGCCAGCCTCCCGGTAATCATCCGTTGCAACAGTGATCTTCACCACATTTTGAACCAAAGACTGAGCCCGGTCAGTGGATTCTTTGGCGCAGCCGACAAACAACGACGTCATCCATATTAAAAAGTAGTACTTCATAGTTTATTATTTATTTGAACATTCTGAATTCCACTGCACTTCCATACTGTCTAATCTGATTATCGGCCGGAATATTGGTCGATCACTGGTATTGTTCCACCAGTTTTCATGGCCCTTAATGAACTAAAGGGCAACGACTAGACGGAAGCCGACAAAGTTAAAACAACCGCTGGATTTTCTTCGGCTACGGTAGGAAACACTACAGTACCGGGCATTACTTCTCCAACTGCCACCGCGCATTACGGTATACAGACAACTATCATCCGACCAAGAGCCTCCATTTGCTGGTGCTCCTTCATAGGAATCATGCCAGCAATCATTCGTCCATTCGTACAAATTGCTACTCATATTTGCAATTCCTAATTCATTGAAGTCTTTCCCTCCGATAGAATTAGTACCAGTTTTGGTATTGCCAACATACCATCCTACTCTATCCAGGCTCCCTCCCCCTACATATTTAAAGCCTTGAGATCAATACCCGCCTCGGGCGGCATATTCCCACTCAGCTTCACTTGGCAGACGGTAACCATTTGCCAAGGCATGAAAGCTGACATCAGAACCATTAATCTGGTAATAGGGCCTCCGCCCATTTTTTTTTTGGCTCAACCAATTACAGTATTCAATGGCACTATACCAATTCACCTCATTAACTGGATGTCGTTCGTAGCCATTTTGAATATTAAATGATCCCCTGGTGAAGGTTACCTTACTAGCTTCGGACAATTCGAATATTACCTTCCCGCGCATGCTTACATCATCATTCTTGATGTTTAACTGACCAATCTTGGCATTCAGAAATTCGACGTATTCTTTTTTTGTCACCTCAAATTTCCTAATGGCAAAGGATCCCACATTCACTTTGTGGGCCGGTCTTTCATTAATAGTGCAATCAGTGCCCTGTTCCTTCGTACATCCCATCAAAAAAGGTCCTCCTTCAACTCTTATGAAGCCCTCTTTAGTTATTGAAGAATCAATCGTATGATACGCTTCAAGCTCATTGATGCGTCTCCGGGCGAGGCCCAGTCGATTACTATTGGGAAATCGTTCAACAAAATCCTTATAAAACTTCAATTCATCCTTCTCTTCTATTATTTTCCAATGCAACAGCTCTCGTGCTTGAGCCTGCCTTGCTTCCAAACCTTCTATTCGTTCAATTGCTCTTTCACTAAAACTTCCCCTCGGATAACGACGAAAGAAATTTCGAAATACAGTAGCGTTCTCGCTGTTCTTAATTGCCTGCCAGTCCTTTAATTCCTGTTGCATGCGCTCCAATTCGGAATCGTTTATGGATAAGTCATAGTCGATTCCAGCTGTGTGTAGTGTGAATACATAATTGAACTGTCCTGAATTGGTCAGGATGTCTCGAACTTGTTCTATCGCCACTACTTCTGCTGTGCTCCCTTGGTCTTCTATAACCAGCCTCGTGATGCCTTGGTTATTCACTAAAGGAGCGCCGGAAGTGCCTGGCCGAATGCTGATGATATCTACCATCAGCCGATTATATCTTATCTCTGTTATGGCTCCGTGAACAGCTTCTGGCGGTATAAACCACCGTCTTTCCCGGCCAATGAAGGCCACTTGTTGTCCTAATCCAGGGACGGCTAAACAGTTCTGCTTCCAACGATAATCATTGGGCCGCGTCATTTCCAACAAGGCTACATCGAAATTGGCATCTTGCCGCAATAACTGAGCAGAATACCTTCTAATTTCTCCCCTAAACTGAATTTCTATGCTGCTCGTGCCACTATACTCATTTTGTACGACATGAGCAGCCGTGGCTAGGTACAATTGTTGGCCCCGCTCTCCCGTTACAAAACTGAGACCGTATTCCCGATGACCATCTTCGAAGGTAGCGCTGATGGCTACTACATTATTGCTGAGGCTTTCTGCTATTTGTGTTTGCGCCTTGAGGTTCAAAAGACCGATCAAGGTCAAGAAGAAGCAAATATATGGTCGTATTGGATGTAATTCACACATTTTTAATATTTTTGACAAACAGCATTTCTCCAAAATAAAAACCATTTTTGAAATGAAAATTAATTTTCTCTTATTGTTTGGAATATTTTGTCCCTCTATTCTTTTAATGGCACAATGCGCCAACATCGAACCGGCCACCTCGATGGGTTCCTTACAATACAAAGATCGTGGCAAGCACTGCGAAGGATTTTACCGGTCGCTCGTTAGCGCTAATGATCTCGTATTGGTGAGTTTTACTAAAGGACCACTTCGTTACTCATCTGATAATGCGGAAAAGCTACACCTGTCTCTTCCTACATCTATCAACGAACAAGTCCGAATTCGTGGCTACGGTATCCCTCGCGATCTATATTATCGTATGGACTTGGTCTTGAAGCCAGATGATGAATTCGATTGGAATACAGGTACAGTCCTACTTAAAAATAATCGTACGAAGTTCGCTCGCTTTATTGGTCTTCTAGCCTTCAAAGGGCAGAAAAAAAAGCGGACTTTTATGCCGGTAATTGTCAACACACCTAAAGTCGATCAGCCCTATCTCATACAATTCGTTTCTTCTACGCGGATTACTCAGGTCAAATGGCGAATCGTTGGTCATACTGAGTTTGTCAAGATTAATGAAGGGCAATCATTTAGAAGGGATAAACCAATCAAAATCAATCTTCCGAATGATTTAGGTTCAGGGAAATACAAGCTTGAAATACAAGGAAGGGAAGCGACCAACGGAATAACTCCTATTACACGAACCATTACTTTCAAAATCTGATTAATGGATAAGAAAGCACTGCTGGAGCTATTGGGTGATGATCGACTCGAAGAATTATTCACCGTTATTTTGAGGAAGATCGAAACTGAAAAGAGAGTGGATTTGGAAGCAGATTATTACTCCCTTGAAAGCCGTTATCGCCAGTGGCTGCGGCATCAAGAATTAGGTACTCGTACGGCAGAAGCCATTTCAGTGGAGGCGGCCCAATTGCGGGAATCGGTTACGAATTTCATTGGGCGACTTTATGATCCTCCCAAATCGAAAGTAAAAAAAGCGGTTACGAGAACCTGGTTTTGGCCAGTTGCGATTGGTACTATTTGCGCCATACTAATAGGAGTCGGTAGTTTAAAGACTCGGTCGGTTGAATTCAATCTTACTGCCCAAGCACGTTTCCTAGCTTTCCGACTAGAGGAAGACTGGAATCTCAATACGGACCTGCTAATCCACTATTTCGAGGCCTTCCCTGTTGCCTCCGTAGAAATTGACACCTTTTCATGGGCAAAAGAAACCTATGGCCCGCTCGAACTTCAACTGGAAAAAGGGCACACTCATTTTACTGAACTTCCCCTCGACCAAGGTACCGGGCTCAACTTTACGCTGGATAATCATGAAATAATCGGACAACTGTACAATGCAAGTGGCCATTTTGAGCTGTCTCTCGAAGGAACTACCTTATTATTGCCCGATATTGATTTTGAGTGCACTTTTGGTGACTCCTCAGTAGTGGGCACGCTTACTATCACGACGGATAAGGCGCCTTCGTTCAGCTTCATACCGGTTAATGATGAAGGTTTTGTGCTTCGAAACGTTTCCGTAAGCGGCCTGGACTTTCAACAAGAAAGTCCAGGTGTCAATCAGACCGTGATTTCATCAATCGATACCGGTACGATCGATATTCATGGTATCGACTACAATCTTGCCGAGCGGCCTTTTGTCGATTTCATTGATCCAAGGAGCACTACACTTACCCTGAAAAAATCAAGCAATTTGTTTCAAGTTAATGTTTTAGGCACTGCAAGAGATCTTAGAATCGGAGTTAAGAGTTCGGACCGGAGATCAGTCAAACCGACCTATATAGAGGCTTTAGCACAAAATAAGCGGGCGAATTTGACCTGGAATGCAGTCGTATTGATCGTAGGAGTCTTATGGGGAATAGTTAAAGTCTTTAAAGGAGGAAAATCTTAAAAAGTTATCGAAATTCATGAAACACCATATATTACCCCTCATTACCCTGTTATGCTTTACCTCATTGCAAGCCCAAAGTAATAAAGCCAAATCACTGGCTCAAAATTTGGTTTCCATCACTACTACATTTAAAGACGGTCATCATGGATACGGTTTAGGCTTCATAACCGGAGAAAGAGGGAATGAAGTTTTCATAGTAACAGCAAGCCATGTTATACAGGATGGGCAAGACATCGCCATTACTATAAGACTAAAATTCAAGGAGGAAGATAATGCATTCACTGCTGCAATAGTGAAGGTTCCTTCTAATAATGACGTTGCTCTTTTGAAAGCTCCCAAGCCCGCCGGTTTTAAGTGGTTAGAGCAAAGCCCCGTATTGCCTCGTATTGAAGAGAAGGTAACGTTTGTCGGCATTATAGATGGAAAAGTTTACGTCCCTCACTCAACCGGAAAAGTGCTGACAATTGCCAATGATCTCATCCATGTCGGAATCGACAATGTAGAACAGGGTTTTTCCGGAACTCCTCTGATCAACAGATGCGGCATTGTGGGCATGTTAATCGGAAGTAGTGGCAATACCGCTGAGGCAGTAAGCATCGGTAAAATTGCCGAATTATTTGGGAACGACGGCGCATTCTCTCACACGTTCACAATCGGCCCGCCCAAAAAACCTTGTGCTACACTCCTCAAGCTGGGAGTTTTGGGCGGTATCGGAATTCGCAAAAATTATTCTATTACGTTGGATAATATTCCTGAGAATTTAAAAGAAATAGGACCTCACTCGGACGACATTGCTTTCAGGCCGAATGATATACTTGACATCAACGTCCCCGAGAACTAAACAATCTCTACCAATCGCATTTCGTTTAAGATTCCTTATCGAGCAACGGTAGACCTTGCCCATGTAACACTGTTTGATGAAATACTAACGATCAGTTTTCGAAATTCATTTATTCCATCGGATTCCAAAGAACAATTCGGTCAAAATTTCGATCGAAAGAACTCATCTAACCTGATCGAGAAGGAGAAGCCTACATCTATTACGGATTCACCACTAAAGCCGATCTTTGGATACCAAGCATCTCCATACTCTGGGAATTCCATTAACTAAAGCAGGTGCGAGAACGGGAAAGGAACTTCGGGTGGTAGTGGGAGCAGATCTAATTAGACCCAGTATCAAACTCAATGGCGAAATTGGCTGGGATCGCTTTGGTGCCGTACTCCCGGCCAAACATTTGAGATTGGGCGCATTAAAGAAACAGAGTTTTTTCGGGGTCTTGACTTTCAAACCACGAAGAAGTTTCACTATGGAATAGTAGGATCTTTGGTAATACCGAGATTTAATTCATCTTTGGATGAATTCGATGGGATTAAACTTCAAGATACCTGGTCCGCTGGCATTTGGTTTAAGCTTTCAAAGTTTATTTGGCAGTGGTGATAGCTATTCAATAATGAAGGCGCTAACAGTCAATTTTGCGATTGTGAGTGTTGATGGTCCATCTTTTTTTTGATAGACTTTATTTCCATGCTTCCATTCCTTAGTTTCTGGAGAAATGGCTGAAACTCTAACCCTTCCGTCATCAGCGACAAAAACTCTGTAATCCCAAGGGTTTTGATTGTATGAATCCGGCGCCTCTTTATAAAAAATCTGATAGTAATCTCCAGCATATATTGTAACTTCTTTTGGCCCGATATTAGGCCCACCCCTCAGTTGAACTCTAACTTTCCTACGAACAGGCGGTGGAAGTTGGACCTTTTTACTCTCCCTAAAAGCATAAGAACAGCAATTTCCATAATCAGTAATAAACTCCTCTACTCTTTTGATACTAATTGCTTCTGCAGAACTGTTGGCTTCCGCTACGGTAATAATTCCAACAATTCCCTTATCATCAATCAGGGGAGCGCCGGAGGTGCCGGGGCGTACACTGACAATTTCAACAAAGATACGCTCTCCGCGAATTTGTGAAATTACTCCTTCTACATTTTTAGTTGGAATAAACCAAGCTTGATCTCGACCTATAAAGGTCACAGCTTCGCTTTTATCAGGGGAACTCACACAATCTTTTTTCCATTTATAACCAGGAGGAGACTTTACTCTTAATACAGCTACATCAATTTTGTCATCTGCCTTCAACAATTCTGCTACGACGAAACTCATTTCATCTTTAAATTTTAACTTAATGTTGGCGGCCCCTACTACCAGATGTGCTGCCGTAGCTACAAATAATTGATTATTGCGCTCACCTGTTACAAACCCAAACCCATAAGATTTCACACCATCGGCATTTGAAGCAGTAATTGCCACCACATTGTTTTCCAAAGAAAAAGCCACTTGGATTTGAGCTGACAAAACAGTATAGACAAACAGGGATAATAATAATAATAAACAATGACGCATTGCTAAAAATTTAGAATATAGACTTTGTTCTTAGTAAAATTAAATGAATTCTTCCGTAAATTCCCCTAGTTCTTCAAATAAATTTATGTGTCAATAAAACATACATATGAAAAGTTCTTTTTCACTCTTCTTTACTATTTTGATTACTTCATTCTCGCATGCCCAAACCGAACGAGCAAGATCACTTCTTAAGAATGTTGTCCGGATCACAGCATTCACTAATGATACCGAACAATTCTATGGGTTCGGCTTCATTACGGGAGAAAAAAATGATAAGTTTTTCATCTGCACTGCCGCCCATGTTGTGGAAGAAGCCAATGAGAGGGTTGAAGTCAGATTTCATGACGACCATCTCGATTATACAGGAAAAGTCATTCGCCTATTTATTAATGATGACATCGCCCTCGTAGAAGTCGACAAACCAGTTTCTTTTAAATGGTCCCCCAATTGCCTTGGATCTGCAAGTGTAGACGACTATGTTGCCTTTATTGGCCGAGATAGAGATTGGTATGTCCCGACCCAACCTGCGTTAGGCGTTATTTCCCGGCATAACAATAACCTGATAGAATTCGACATCAAATCTGTTAGGGTCGGTACCTCAGGAGCGCCATTGATCCACCAAACCGGAATAATTGGAATGATCATTGAAGATGACCCCTCACAAGCAATTGCAGTCGACCTGGATCGGTTGAGAGCTAAGTTGTCTGAATATTCTTACTTTTTCAAATTGAAAAAAGACAATGCAAATGAACTTCCTTCTGGTAATGGAAATAACTACCGGGAAATGATCTCAAATCTAGGCCTCAATTACAACAGCACTGATTTTTTACAAGCGGTGAAAGAAAACGACTTCAAAGCCGTCGACCTCTTCCTGAAGGCAGGAATGCGACCAAGCACCAGGTCAAGAGACAATGATCAAGGCGCGCTGGAAATTGCCGCCGAAAACGGTCATGTACAAATCGTCGAAAGGTTGCTCCAGGCAGGAGCAAATATTCATCGTCAAAATAATCCATCCCAACAATACACACCTATTATGTACGCCGCCACCTCCGGATCAGTCTCCTGTCTGCAAGTTATGTACGAGTTCGACCCAACGATTCTGGACAATGGTAAAGGTAATGATGCGGTTACTTGGGCAGCCTATCGCAATATGACAAACTCGATTCAATACCTAATTAAATTAGGAGTCGATGTATCTGGAAATAGATCCGCAGCTGCATTGCATGGAGCAGCAACTTATGGACATACATCACCGATCGAAATTCTCGATCAAAACGATGCTGACCTAAACGCGCCTCACTTGAAAGGTGTAACTGCACTGATGAAAGCAGCAGATAGAGGGCATTTGGAAGTCGTTCAATTACTTCTTCAACTAGGTGCAGACAAATCCCTCTTAAGTGAAGACGGTTTCACGGCCTTAAGTTTAGCAAAGAATCGGAACTATCCTGCTATAGCGCAGTTATTGAAGGAATGAGCATTCTTCAGGGTTGCCTCTCATGCAAAAAACGTTTAAAAAACGACGACTATCTCAAGCCGCCCGCCTAAACCGCCGCATAACCTCCATAATCTTCTCAAAATTCCGCTGCCAGAAATCAATCGCCTTCTCAACGGGCGCTTCAAAACTATTCTTAAAGCTCCGCCAGCTGATCACCTCTGTGTTTTTGGAACGAAACATACCGGCAGCACATTTGTAGAATTCAGTCCTGTTTTCGATCCGTAGCTGGCCGGCATCATAGAGTATCCAGAAAAGAGGGCGATTTCATCCAGTCCGTAATCAATTTGTTAGCTTGAAAGGAATTTTGCAGGGCGATGACCTCCAATTTCTCTCTTCTTTTTTTTCATCCTTTAATTTTTGCAGTTCCAGATCGATCAATTGATCGAAAGGAGCACCGTCTTCCACATATCCCGGAGGCTTGTCATTGAGGTATTCCTGTTTCCTCCCCAGCAGGTATTCCCTTTTGACATCATCGTTCTTCAACTGCTTCAGGCGCAGGCGTACCTGGTCGATGCTGTTCTTCCGGGCGAAATAACGCATCGCAGACGCATTCGAATCATATTTCTTGGTTAGGAAACTCACAATGCCCTGTATTTCCACGAATTCCTGGACAACCCCTAAGTCACAGAAGGTTTCCCAATTCACCTTGATTAGAAAAAATAGATCTTTGAGCCACATTTCCGAATCTCGAAATATTCGGGCCTGGTATTCCAAAAGTCTTTCTACATCTTGCTGTTCAGTGACAATTAACTTGTTTAGCAACGCCCAGTTGTAATAAATTTGGGAGAACCGGTTGTCAATTCTGAAATCCGGTGGAATGTCCAGTCCTTCCGCCGAAATATCAAAAGGACCTACTTCCTCGGTTTCAAAATTTTTGATGTTGTACTGTGGGAAATTGAGTGGTTGGATCGCATCCAATGGAATCATTAGTGAAAGTGATTTTTATTGATAAAATGTGTTTTGTCATTTGCTTGTATGGCTTCTTCAGCATTTCAAGGCATTACTTTGCCACCTCCATTCGCGCAGTCGCGAATGAAGCTTTTTTTTGAATTATCCTGAGGAAAAACAGACGGGTGAATTCTAAATCCGTTTGGGTAGATATGCTTCTTTGTGTTTAGCAGTCAATGGGTCAAATGTGTGGGAAAAAACTATATGAGGGAGAGTTTTTGCGATTAATTGGGGGAAATAATCGATGAACATAAGCTTTAGTGGAAATTTGAATATAGCTTACAACATAAAATTAACTTTAAGTCAAATTTCATACTAGTAATCTGGTAGATTGCAATAATAAAGAAAGTTTTTCCGAATTACCTCAAAACAAACACAACATTTACATTATTATTTCGTAATAAGTTGCAATGAGAAGCTACACCCTGAGGCCAAATGAAAGTCATCCTTTCTTTATTGATAAATAGACCAGTTATTACCTCTGGTTTGTTATGCAGAAAAGATAAGTGAAATAAG
Source organism: Saprospiraceae bacterium (assembly GCA_028284395.1). Taxonomy (GTDB): domain Bacteria; phylum Bacteroidota; class Bacteroidia; order Chitinophagales; family Saprospiraceae; genus JANQRV01. Next base: position 5,085 of record JANQRV010000410.1, on the reverse strand, counting down.
TTTGGTCCTTTGGGAATAGATGAAGGGGCTTTCAAAGTTCCTCTCAGCTCAGAACCCAAAACGACACTAAGTGAATTTACAAGAAAATAAGAACAATAACGTTGAACCAAGTCGCGCCGGTCTAGACCGAGCATCTGCCTTAAGAAATTCTTCCAATCACAACACTTCTTCTATAGCAGATCAGGAATCCTCAGCTGAGGATCAAAGCCTGTTTTCTCCCCCTGTCATCAATCTGCCCAAAGGCGGTGGTGCAATTCAAAGCATCGGGGAAAAGTTCGAGGTCAATCCGGTGACGGGAACTGGTTCCATGACCGTACCGATTGCCATGAGTCAAGGGCGGGCGGATTTTACACCACAATTAGCGTTGAGTTACGATAGCGGAGCCGGGAATAGTCCCTTTGGGCTAGGGTGGAATGTGAGACTACCGAGCATTTCGAGGAAAACCTCACAAGGACTGCCGGAATACGACGGCCTGCCCAAATATTACGATGCTTTCGAAAGTGACGTGTTTATACTTTCGGGAGCGGAGGATTTGGTGCCCCTTGTGGGAGAAGACGGCACTCCTTATGAACGAATCGAAGGAGCGTTCAAAGTCTATCGCTATATCCCGCGCATTGAGGGATTATTTGCCCGCATTGAAAAATGGGTACATAGTGGAAACAAATCGAGTTATTGGAAATCGGTGAGCAAGGAGAATATTACGACCATTTATGGGCAAAGCGATAACGCCAAAGTGGTCGACCCGAAAAAAGAATGGAAGGTTTTTCAATGGAAGATTGAAAAATCTTTTGACGATAAGGGCAATGTGATCTGTTATGAATATAAAAAAGAAGATGGGGTGGGTTTTTCGCCTAAACCCATTTTTGAGAAGAACAGAAATGCGGATAATGCCTATAATCAGACCTACCTAAAACGGGTACTGTATGGCAATACCATTCCCTACCAAAGCCCTGAATTTTCTAATAATCAATGGCTTTTTGAATTAGTTTTTGATTACGGAGAACATTTCCAAGAAGGCGATAATGCTCCCTCCTATGAAGAAAAAAAGGAGTGGCTCATTCGTCCTGATACTTTTTCTTCTTTCCGCTCCGGTTTTGATATCCGAACCTATCGTTTGTGTCACCGGATCTTGATGTTTCATCACTTTCAAGAGGAACTAGGCATTCCGAATTATTTGGTGAAGGCTACACATTTCGATTATGAAAAAGATCCGGTTTTAACGAAAGTCAAATCTATTACGCATACGGGATACCGATACGATGCTGATTCGGGAAGCTATATCTCCAAATCTTTTCCACCTGTTTCTTTTGCGTACACGGAACAGAAAATGGACCCTAAGATCTATGAAATTCATGCTGTAGATTTACCAAATGCGCCTCAAGGGATTGACGGCCAACAGTTTCAATTTAATGATTTATACGGTGAGGGACTAAACGGAATTTTATCCCAAAAGGGAGGTGCCTGGTATTATAAAAGAAATGAAGGAGGGGGTGCTTTTGGCCCGCAACAATTAGTTGCGGAAATGCCTTCCTTAGCCATCAACAGCAATGTACAAATTGCTGATTTTGGAGGAGACGGCTTAACGGATGTCGTGATCCAAAATGGAACGCTAAACGGTTATTACGAACTCTCGGAAGAAGCCAAATGGTCAAACCTTAAACCTTTTCAACGCCCGGTAAACTTCAATCTCAATGATCCCAATCTTCGACAAATTGACTTAGACGGTAATGGCATCCCGGATATTTTAATCACGGAAGACGATTGCTTTGTCTGGTATCCTTCGGATGCTAAAAATGGGTATAAAGCTGCAAGAAAAGTGGCTAAAGTTTTAGACGAAGAGCAAGGCGCCAGAATCGTATTTAATGAAAGTTTTCAGACCGTTTTTTTGGCGGATATGTCGGGCGATGGATTGACAGATATTGTTCGGATCAGAAATCGAGAAATTTGCTATTGGGCAAATATGGGCTATGGAAGATTTAGTCATAAAATAACGATGCAACAATCTCCCGGTTTTGATCTGCCTGATTATTTTGACCCCGGCCGAATTCGTTTAGGAGATGTTGATGGTTCGGGGTCAACGGATGTGTTGTATCTGGGCAGAGAGGAAATCAAGTATTGGCTCAACCAATCGGGCAATGGCTGGAGCAGCCCAAAAGTTATTCCCAACTATCCCGCAACAAGTAATTTACATACCGTTTCATTAATGGATATCGAGGGTACAGGCACCTCTTCCGTCGTCTGGTCTTCACCACTTCCGGCCCAGGCCAATACGCCGATGAAGTATATTAAATTGATGGGCGACTCTCACCTGGAAGGAAACAAACCCCATCTGCTCAAAGAGGTGAATAATAATATGGGAGCCATTACCCGTCTAAAGTATGAGGCTTCCACTAAGTTTTACCTCGAAGATCGAAAGGCGGGAAACCCCTGGATCACGAAATTACCTTTTCCCGTTCAGGTCTTAACCCGACAAGAAGTACTTGATGAAATCGCCGGCAACCACTTTGTTAGCCGGTATGCCTATCACCACGGCTATTTCGATAAAACCGAAAGAGAGTTTCGGGGTTTCGGCATGGTAGAACAATGGGATACCGAGGACTATGAAACCCTGCAACAAAACACGCTTTTTTCCGCCGTTGGGCAAAATTGGTCCGAAGAGATCGATATTATGCCGCCTGTATATACCAAGACCTGGTTTCATAACGGATATTACAAACAAGGTGAAAAAATCAGTCGGCATTACGAAAACGAATATTACCATTTAGATACCAAAGCCTGGCAATTAGCGGATACTTACTTGCCGGAAGGCTTAACAACTTTTGAAAAACGGGAGGCCGCACGAGCCATAAAAGGCCGACCGTTGCGGGTAGAAGTTTATGGATTGGACGGTACTGCGGAGGAAATTCATCCTTATACCGTAACAGAGACGAAATACCACGTCAAGACCATTCAAAATAAAGGAAAGAAGAACCGGCATGCTTCCTTTTATGTTTGCGAGTGCGAAACGTTGAGCTATCAATATGAGCGCAACCCAAATGACCCACGCATCGCTCACCAACATACGCTGGAGATCGATGCCTTTGGCAATGTGCTCAAATCAGCGGCAGTGGTTTATCCCCGACGCGCTGCGACGCCATACCCGGAACAACAACAAATGCATGTAACGTATAACGAGGCGGATTTTATCAATAAAAGTGAGGAGTCGGAATTTTACAGAATCGGCGTGCCTTATGCACAAAGGGTTTTTGAAATAACGGGACTGAATTTGAACACACCTTTTGAAAAAGAAGCGTTGAAGACGGCCATTGCCACAGCAATAGAGATTCCGTTCGAAAACCAACCGAGTTCCGGCACCCGGAAGCGATTGGTCGCTCATGCAAAATCGTCTTTTTATAGGGAAGACCTGTCCGGCGAATTACCATTTGGAGAGGTTGCTTTTCACGCCTTACCCTACCAAAACTATGAAGCGGTTTACACACCGGGACTGATTGATAAATTCAACAAAGATGGGCATGTATTAATCACGGCAATGGAAATTGAAAATGAAGCGGGATTTATAAAGGATGGCGATTACTGGTGGCGAACTGCCGGCAGGACGATTTTTGACGCCGACCACTTTTATCTGCCCGCCAAACAACTCGATCCGTTCAGTCAGGAATACCTGCTGGGATACGATGCCTATCATTTAACAATGATCAGAACAGCGACTGAAGTCAACGGCAAAAGCATTGTCTCCCAAGGCCGGGTGAATTATCGAAGTCTTCAACCTGACTTGCTGACTGATCCAAACGGCAATCAAAGTCAGGTTATTTTCGATGCCTTAGGAATGGTGACGGCCACTGCGATTAAAGGCAAAAACGGCGAGGGCGATTCCTTAGATCAATATATTCCTATTCAGATTCCCGATTCAGATGTGCGGGCTGATATGTACAACAACCCTCATACTTACTTACAGGGGGCAACTTCCTTTTCATATTATGATTTACATGCCTGGCAACGAGATGCAAAACCGAATTATGCGCTTTCGATTGTTCGGGAAATCCATGTTTCGGAAGAGAATGGAAATCCTTCCAAGACCCAAATTAACTTCAGTTATTCGGACGGTTTTGGTCAGGCCATAATGGTCAAAGTACAAGCAGAGTCGGGAGAGGCTTTTCGAATGAACGGCACGCAAGTAGAGGCCGTGCATGCCCCGGTTCGTTGGGTCGGTAACGGAAGAACGGTTTTCAATAACAAAGGAAACCCGGTAAAACAATACGAACCCTACTTTAGCCATAGCTATGATTATGAAAGTGAGGCAGAGTTGGTGGAGTATGGCGTAACGCCTGTTTTACATTATGATACTTTGGAGAGAAATGTGCGGACTGAATTGCCGGACGGGACTTTCACCAAAGTAGTATTCACCCCCTGGCAACAAAGTACCTTCGATCAAAACGATTGTGTGTTGGAATCGAACTGGTTTGCAGAACGGGGAAACCCGGATGCGAATGGTAATGAGCCCAATGTCCTGAATACCCCGGCTAACTATGATAAACGCGCCGCATGGTTGGCAGCACAACATGCCAATACACCAAAAGTCGAACACCTCGATACCTTAGGACGCATTTTCTTAATGGCGGACGATAACGGCGTCCTTGGTATTTACACGACCCGGTTTAAACTCGACATCCTTGGCAATCAAGTGGAAGTGACCGATGCCAAAGGCCGACTGATCACTCGCAATCATTTTAATCTGGCAAATGAACCGATTCATACTCAAAGTATGGATGCTGGTCGGCGTTGGGTGGTGACAAATATCGTGGGCAATCCTCTATACCAATGGAATGACCGAAATTTCCGGACTCGTCTGGAATATGACGAACTACAGAGAAACACCGCCACTTTTGTGAAAAAGGACTCAGAAAATGAACAGTTGGTCTACTTCAATGTCTATGGCGAAAGATTGCCTATCCCTGAACAAACCAATCACTACGGACAGCTATATCAGCTTTTCGACCAGGCGGGTTGTAAAACTACTTCTGAGATTGATTTCAAGGGTAATCCGTTACGTGGTACACAACAAGTTTGTATCGATTATAAGCATAC
>JANQRV010000407.1 GCA_028284395.1 Saprospiraceae bacterium | reverse complement strand
TTTGCCCAGGATGGACAGAACGACGAGCGGAACCGACGGGCAGAACCGACGAGCAGAACTGGCAAACCTTAAGATTTGCCAGTTCTTAAGAAGTGTTTTAAAACTCAAAACCAATAAAGTTCCAATAGTACATTTGCCACAAAAACAGCAGACCGACGATGGTCATGTATCCATAACGCCAACGAGCTATTGTCTTTAATTCCTTCCACTGATAAACAGTTAGGCCGACAGCAGCGATGAAAAGTAAAATGCTGCATATCGGCAGCAAAAAGATCAAGTAGAAATAGACTGGAATGCCGTACTGAATGTTTTCAGCTATCAGGACCATGCTGCCAAAAAAAGAAATAAGGAACAACAATCCGGATGCGCAAAATGCCCACCATCGATGATCGACGCGGTACAATGTTGCCCTTTTTCGATTGAAAAGGCGAATGAGTCGGACTAAAGCTATAACAATAAAGGTCATTACAGGAGTACCCAAGGCGAAGATCGTAAATGCTCTCTGGCCATACCACGGTATTACCTGGTAGGCATCCGAACGACCGGGCAAATGCAGGGTAAGCGCCCCATTTTCATTACTAAAGGATATTCTAACAGTCCCTGAAAGATTGCTGAACAACCCCGGTTTTTCCATTTTCACAACCGAGTTGGGTACAAACAGTGCCGTGTCTCCACGCGTCGTTACCGTTATCGATCTATCCAAAAACACTTGATGAAAGATACGCTCAATAGTGGTAGCATTCCGCCGTGTGCTTGCATAAGTGCCGGCATATTGCTTCAAATCGACCGGCTGCATAAAATTGGGGGATTCTGATGTGGCCGGGGGGTAGATGGCCTTGAGGAATTCATAGATGACCTTCGTTCTAAAACCCTGGTTCCCACCATTGATGGTTACAAATATGCCGAGGGAATCTTCGGGTATCAAATGAATATAGCTAATGAAGCCGTTTCGGGTATTTCCATGAGTCAGTCCTTTCTTACCCAAGAATGTTTTTTCAAAAAAGCCCAGAGCCCGTCCGTCCATATCGGGATGAGCGGAGTAGTGTCTTTTCTGAAGGAGTGCCATCGTCTCTTCCCTCAAAATGCTTTTGTGCTTGAAAAAGCCTCCGTTTAAATGAGCCATCATAAAATGAGCCATATCGCGCGCTGAGCCAATGAGCATGGAGGCCGGGATGGTTTGAACGTATTCCAGATGAGTGTCGACCGGCTTTCCGTTTCGAATCAAGTAGGGAGTAGCCAAATCGGATTTGCTCTTTTGGTTTAATCGAAAGGAAGCACTTTTCATTTCCAGAGGCTGGAAAATGTTTTGTACTACATAGTCTTCAAAGGCTTGTCCGCTTGCTTGCTCGACAATCAGCCCCGCTAGTGCCATACCGTGATTTGAATAGGCTGCAAGCGATCCGGCGGGAAAGATCTGGGTCGGCATTTCTTTTTGCAGGTATGCTTCCAGCGACATGAAGCGGTCCTCTTCCAGGCGAAGCCGGTCGAAGGTTTTTTCTTCCAGACCGGCAGTATGCGTGAGTAAATGTCGGAGAGTAGCCTTTGGTACTTCCAGTCCTTGCACATAACTACCGATGTCTTCGTCGAGATCCAATTGCCCGCTTTCTACCAATTGCATGACCGCCGTCACGACGATCAATTTCGACAAAGATCCTAACATAAATGTGGTTTTTTCGGCATCCATTGGCCGGTCAGCATGGATGTCGGCCAGGCCGATGCCATTTATTGCCAGTATCCGGTCCTTCCTGACAATGGCGTAGGTGGTTCCCGTTACCTGGTATTCTGATTGATGCAGTCGAATAATGGAATCCATTTTTTGGCGTACAGCTTGCGGATCATGGAGTATGTCCAAGGATTGGCCACCCAACGAATGGCCGGTCAGAAAAGTAGCCAGTATCACACCATACAAAGTCGGGTAATTGTTTGTTCTCATCGTACTTTTTGCTCCAAAAGAGCGCCAAAGAATTGGTTAAATCGTCTCACTTCCAGTAGTGAGACCAATTTTTTTAGGTGTACTAGAGATTTGCCGACCTCGTACTTTTTCTGAACTGCGAAGGAGATTCTCCGGTAAGCTCTTTAAAGATCCGGTTGAAGGTAGCTTTAGAGCTAAAGCCGGAATCAAAACCGATGCCCAGCACGGTTAGATGATCATATTGTGGATCGGACAACCTATTTTTGGCTTCCTTTACCCGGTATTCATTAACGAAATAATAGAAGTTTTTCTGGAGGCCGAGATTCAGGGTGCGAGAAATTTCCCTGGCGGGCAAACCGATCCTTTCTTCCAACATGCTTAGACTGAGGGAAGGAATGAGGTACAACTTTTCATCTTCCATGGCCCGGATCAACAACCCGATATTGGTCTTCGACACTTCTTTTTGAAGAACGGGGAAATGATCTTTAAGCCCCTTTCCTGCGGTATAACTCCGAGCAATGGGTTGCTGGAAGTATCCTCTAATACCCAACCAATACAAGCAAACTACATTGATGGATTTCAACAAGCCATCAAATTCAAAAAAGTAGGTGCCTGAATACTCCCTTCTGAAATCGATTAACAAACTAAAATCAAGCACAATAAATACCACAATGAGTATTAACGAAGCAAAAACTACCATAATGAATTCTTTTAACCACCTCAGTGTGAAGTGCTCGAGATTGGAGACTCTATCCAAAATCAAGATCTCGTATTTTTTGATCGACCGGATGGCAAATAAAAAATAGAAAGCCATCGTAAGTATGCCGTAGGTTTCCAGAGCTTCCGTGAAATTGTGCAGTTGTGGGTAGGGGTTGCTCCGACCGAGTACCAGGTGATATACGCTATGAAAATAGTTGAAGACAATGGGTACAAAATGCCAAAAATCAACGCTCCTAAATCGATACTCCGGCATCGATAAAAATCGGACATAAAAGAAGAGAGAGGGTCCCAAGGCGAAGGTTAAAGAAAAAGGGAGCCAATGAAGCCAGGGATAAGTGTTGTACCAACCAAAATCCAGTATTAATGAGGTGAAAAGTGTAAAAGAAACGGAAAATAAAAACAAGGCGAGCATGAGATTGGCTCTGAAATTTGCCTTTCGAAACAGCAATAGAACACAGTAAACCAAACCCTGAAGGATTCCGCAGACGATGAATATTTGAATGAAGTTGATTTGAAAACTGGGCATAATGATTTGTTTCGATTTGTAAGAATGTAAATAAAAATCTTCACCCTTTCGTATCTTGAGCGCTACTATTCATGAAGCCAATTAAATAATGAGGGAGCTACCGTTTTACAAGGCCCGGATTAAATATGGTCTTTCGATTTCTTTCCTATCGTTGTTATTATCATGTTCTTCGCCTCCGCCGCCAATGCCACATGGGCCCCTACCCAGCGAGTCTCAATTGGCCTGGCACGAGATGCAATACTACCTTTTTGTGCACTTTAATATGAATACATTTACGAATATGGAGTGGGGGATGGGAGATGAATCGCCCAAGACCTTTAACCCAACCGCGCTGGATTGTCGTCAATGGGCACGTATCGCCAAGAAGGCAGGAATGAAGGGCATTATCCTGACGGCCAAGCACCACGATGGGTTTTGCCTCTGGCCATCGATGCATACCGAACATTCGGTCAAGAATGCTCCCTGGAAAAACGGCCGGGGAGACCTCGTCGCGGATTTAGTAGCAGCCTGCCGGGAGGAAGGACTCAAAGTTGGTCTATACTTATCGCCCTGGGACAGAAATCATCCGGACTACGGTAGGGAAGCCTACCTCACCTATTTTCGTAATCAATTGCGGGAATTGCTTACCAACTACGGAGACATTTTTGAAGTTTGGTTTGATGGCGCCAATGGTGGCACGGGCTATTATGGTGGTGCCAACGAAGACCGCAAAGTCGATCGCAAAACCTACTACGACTGGGCTACGACCAATGCGCTGGTCGAAGAATTGATGCCAAATGCATTGATCTTCAGCGATGCCGGTCCGGGATGCAGGTGGGTAGGCAATGAAGAAGGTTGGGCCAATGAAACGAATTGGAGCATCATTCGCAGAGACGAATTTTATCCGGGAACGCCAGACTACAAAGATTTGCAATCGGGCCACGAGGATGGTACGCACTGGGTCCCGGCCGAAGTGGATGTGTCCATACGGCCCGGATGGTACTATCATCCTTATGAAGATCATAAAGTAAAACCGATCAGCCATTTGGTCGATATCTATTATAATTCCATTGGCAGAAATGCCAACTTGTTGCTCAACATACCGATCGATACGCGAGGGTTGATTCATCCGGATGACTCTGCTCGCCTCCTGCAATTAACCGATGTGATTGAACGTGATTTCTCTTCCAATTTATTCGATGGCAAAGAAGTAGAAGCCAGTCAAATTCGTGGGGAAGCCGTTAAATATCGAGCTGAAAATGCCATGGATGGAGACTTGGATACCTATTGGACCACTGATGATGCTGTAACTTCTGCATCCATTACCGTAGATCTGGACAATAGTGTGGCCTTTAACCGATTCTTGGTCCAAGAACACATTCGGCTTGGTCAACGCGTCAAAGCTTTCATACTGGAGGGATACGAAGACGGTAAATGGTTTCCGATTGCCGAGGGAACCACCATTGGCTTTAAGAGAATCCTCCGGTTTCCTACCGTGACGGGCAGTAAGGTAAGATTAACGGTAACGGACGCCAAAGCTTGTCCGATCATCAACAACATGGGGCTGTACAATGCTCCTCCATTATTGGTGGAGCCTGAAATGAGGCGGAACAAGGAAGGAATCGTCCGCTTGTCCATCCCCGAAGAAGGTCCCGTGATTTATTATACCCTGGATGGGAGTGAGCCCACACGAGAAAGTAAGCAATACACGGAGGCGTTTAAGTTGGTTCATCGTGCTGAAGTCAAGGCAATCGCCTACGATCCTACCAGCAATCAAAAAAGTGGGGTGGCATCCAAAACTTTTGATCTATCAAAAACCAAGTGGACCGTCAAGCAGGTCAGTAGCGGTAATACAGAAAATGCCTCCAACATCATTGACGACGATGCAGATACGTGGTGGGGAAGCACCGAACGTAGTCGGCTACCGCAGGAGGTCATCATCGATCTGGGAGACGTGCAACTGCTTAAAGGCATCACCTATCTCCCCATGCAGGAAAGGTGGTTGGCAGGCATCGTAACTGCTTATGAAGTATATGTCAGTAAATCCGGAAGAAATTGGGGCGCTCCGATAAAAAAGGGAGAATTCAGTAACATTCTCAACAATCCCGTATTGCAGAATATTTTCTTTGATCGATCACAGGAAGTGCGCTACATACGATTTAAGGCCATCAAAAGCCACGATAACAGAATGGGCATAGCAGAATTAGGCGTTTTGACGGGATAAGCGATGTCGAATATTCCTTACCGAAATTCAACTACAATTTCTACCACCCGTTTAATGCCACTGTCTCCACTGGGCACCTCGATGACATTGATGGCACGAATCATCCGCGTTTGGCCAAATTGATCCTGGAGAAAAACGACCATTTTGCCCGGTGGCAATTCCCGCTCGCCGATCTGCAATGCGGATTCTCCACTTCCCTCGGACCAGATGACTGTAAATTGAGTAGGTTCCTCTCTTTGTCTTTTAAGGTAAACGAGATTAAACTGTCCGGCTTCTCCTTCATCCGATCGCTCGAAGACCCTTGGGATATCCTCTTCAAGGTAAGCTATTCCAAGATCATCTCGCCAAACGTAAATCTCAGTTTTACCTTCTTCGTCAATGGTCTGAATCTGGTAAATGTCTTCTACCAGGAAACCTTCTGGAGGACCCGTTTTAGGCCTTCTATAGTGTAGGATCTCTCGACTTTCTTCGATGTGATGCTGCCATTGAAAAGTGTCTGCGTCTATGCCGGTTAGATGAAGGTAGGACAATGTATCTGCCATTTCATCATTGGTGGGATCGAAAAATTGAAATACTTCATTTTCAACTGATTGGGCAATTAAGCCTTGACAAAATGCATGGCATACAATGATCAACCTTATTCGTTTTTTCATAAGTGGCATAATCAAGAAAAGCCTCACGCTTGGTCCCATTTAAAGATTTTCGCTCCAAATTAAAAACTATTCCCGGGAACTTTAAGCTCGTCCAAAAGGTTATACTTTTTACTATGCCGAATTTACCTATATACCAATGTTGCTGCTGTTGTTCGTCTAACGACGACGGGGAGCTGTTTAATAGGTAAAATTGAGATATATAGGCAGCGAAGCTCCTTGTCGGATTGAACCGGTAGGGAGCTTTTTTTATGGGCTGCAAGTGGCCACGTGTCCGAATGGCTAGGTGAGGGACTGCAACTCCCTTTATGCAGGTTCGAGTCCTGTCGTGGTCTCAAAATTAAGGTCTTCTTGTCTTTTCATCAGTAGCGTTTATGTCTATACAAAATGTTCAGACATAAACGCTAGTTTCCAATTTGGGCAGTGAAAATCTTGGAAAAAGGGTACAGACTTATCTCCTTAGCACAGCCTAAGGAAAAATGCTCCGGCATTTGTTGGGTATGGTTTGCGAAAAGGGAATTTTAAACTTGGCTCTGAAAAAATCTTGTTATTTTAAGTAAGTGATCAAAAATAGTTGTAAAGATGATCTGAGGTCATTTTTTTGCTGGCCAATGCCGCACTGAAGGATTATAGCCGCGCTACATGACTGA
>JANQRV010000405.1 GCA_028284395.1 Saprospiraceae bacterium | reverse complement strand
GTCGGCCCCGTGTTTGGAGGTAACGGGCACCAACCCTGATGCGGATTCACTACCTTTTGCTCCGGCCACAAAACCCAGGTCGGCCATATCCAATTGCCAGGTACTCATGGACAGCGGCGTGGATACTGCAATTGCCATCAGGCCAAGACCTTGGTCATTGCTCAGCGACATCCAACGGACATCGGTTTTGTTGCCGGTTTCCTGCGGACGGGAATAGCGGTGGAGTTGCTCCCAGACCGATCCTTTCCACAGGGCTATTTCGCCGGAGGATTTACGGTCCCAGTAGGTTTCGTGTGGTCCTCGCCCATACCATTTCATAAATTGAAAAGAGGCCGGCATTGTGAATTGTAGACCCACCCTTGGTATTTTTGGCAAATCGGTCTTGTTGCAGGTGAAATGGTAATCGAAGAGTATCGTTCCGTCAGCCTGCACCGTCTGCTTGATTCTGACTTCTGCGCCGGTCGGCTGAGACAGTTCATATTTTACCGTGAAAGCGATCGTTTTTGCGGTTTGCGAGATGGGGCCTTCCAAAGTAACCTTGGCATTTTGTCCGGCGGTTTTCCAAATGGCCGCCCATTTGTGCATGCCGTTGCCCAAATCATTATCGGTCGGAGGGCGCCAGAAATTGGGTTTTACCGTCGATTCAAATAATGATGTATTCCGGTAAATGTACTTCATAATAGCGCCCGTTGTTCCGTTGATGGACAGGCTAAAATCTTTTCCATCGATCGTGATTACCCCATCGGAACGGTCCATTTTCAAATCCGGATAATTGTCCAGTGACTTCGCGGGGGGTTCTACCCGGGAAGAGGTAATGTCAAATTGTTCCCAGGCAACCTCATGGCCCATTGGCAGCAGCGGTAATTCACGATTGGTAATGGCGCTGATTTTCAGAAAGTATTCCCTGCCCTTTTTCAGTTGAACATCTCCCCAATCCAACTTAAAGGCCTCCTTTTGTTGGGGCAGAACCCGCAAACTGCCCAGACTGCCCTTTTTTATTTCTCTCCCGTTTTCTCGCAATGACCAGACAACATTCACCTCATTGAGGTCCTTGAAAAAGTGTTTGTTGAAGATTTCGAATGTCTTGTTTTCCAGGTTGACCATTCGGAACTTTATCGGTTCATATACTTTCTTTACTTCGTATAAATGGGGATGCGGTTTGCGAAACGGATCGACCAGGCCGTTGTTCAAGAAATTGCCGTCGGTAGGTAGATCCGGGTGGTAATCATGACCGTAGGCAAAATACCGGATGCCCTGCTCGTTTTCATATTCCAATGACTGGTCGACCCAGTCCCAGATGAAGCCGCCCTGCAGCACCGGGTACTTTTCTATGACGTCCCAATAATCCTGCAAGTTACCGACGCTATTACCCATGGCGTGGCAGTATTCGATCATAATGGCCGGGCGATCCGGGGCAGATTCGGCGTAATTGACCAACTTTTCTATCGGGGGATACATCGGGCAGAAAATATCGGTATAGTCTTCTTGCTCAGCCGGTTCGTATTGAACGGGGCGAGTGGGATCGGCAGCTTTCAGCCAATCGTACATGGAGGCGAAAACCGTACCGTGCCCGGCCTCGTTTCCCAATGACCAAATGATGATGGAGGGATGGTTTTTGTCTCTTTCAAACATTCGGTGCAACCGGTCCTGGTGCGCCGGCAGCCAACTCATTTCGTTACCAATCTGGGTTTCTTCGGAATTAGCCAATGGGTGGCTCTCGATATTCGCTTCGTCGATCACATAGAGTCCGTATTCGTCGCAAAGCCGGTACCAGGCGGGATGGTTGGGGTAGTGGGAACTTCTGACGGCATTGATGTTGTGTTGTTTCATCAGCTGGATATCCCGTATCATCAGTTCTTTGTCGACTACGTGGCCGCTCAGTGGGTGGGTTTCGTGTCGGTCGACCCCTCTGATATAAATGGGTTCGCCGTTTACCAGCAGCTGCCCATTTCTTATTTCCACCGTGCGGATTCCAATACGGTCGGTGGTCACTTCGATCAATTCGTTCCGATCGTCGTAAAGGCGCCACATTAAGGTGTACAATTCCGGATGTTCGGCAGACCAGAGGCGGGGATTTTTTAGATGAATCGTATCCTTCATTTGGTGGGAAGCCCCGGCAAACTCCAACGGGTATTCTCTTCGCAAAATACTGACAAAGTTATTCCCGTCATCCAACAGCTCTACTTCTATCCGGCCCTTCACCAATGCTGTTGGGCGATAATTGCGCAACCGGCAGGATACTTCCAGCCAGGCATTTTCGTATTTTTCGTCCAAGTAAGACCGGGCAAAATAATCCCAAAGATGCACCTTGGGCGTGGCGTACAAAAAGACTTCCCTTTCGATGCCGGACAGACGCAACATGTCCTGGCTTTCAATATAACTTGCATCGCTCCAGCGGTATACCTGAATAGCCAAAGTATTTTCCCCGGGCCGGATGTATTGGCTGATGTTGAACTCTGCCGGCGTTTTCGAACCTTGTGAATAGCCGACTTCCTGGCCATTGACCCAAACGTACAAGGCCGCTTTGACTGCACCAAAATAGAGAAACACCTCCCGGTCGATCCATTCAGCAGAGATATTGAAGGTTCGGCGGTAGGACCCCACCGGATTGTAATCCTGGGGTACTGCGGGCCACTGGGTATCGAAGGGGTATTTTTCGTCCAAATAAATGGGGTAGTCATAGCCATGCACTTCCCAATTGGCAGGTACCGGAAAGTATTCCCAGTGGTGGTCGTCGAAATCTTCCTGATGGAAGTCAATCGGCCGGTGGGCCGGGGCCCGAACCCAATGGAATTTCCACAAGCCATTCAGCGATTGATACCAGGTGGAGGATTCCCGGTTGTCGCGCAGAGCGGCCGCCTCATTATCGAATGGGAATAAGTGGACGTGCGGATCCTCTTTGTTGATTCCAAATACGGTGTGGTTTTCGTGGTAGGGTTGTGCTACAGCGGTTGGTATGGCAAACACAATAGCAAGTGCAATCAGAAATTGTTTCATGTGCATAAATGTACTTAGACCATTCAATTATTGCTTATGCCCGAAAGGTAAATGCCAGCAGATAGCACACGGGGCCACCACTTCTTGTGGGCCCTGGTATACCTCCAGTGAATATATTAGTGGTGGAGGATCCGGGCGTCCCGATCCGGAAATTGCTGAACGATTTCGCCAAATTTGTCGCCAATGGTAATGCCCGGCAGCGGCGTGCTGCCGGCACCACTGGTGTAACTGAGCGGTTACATTACTGTTCGAGTTAACTCCATTATTCGATTAATCTCCGGAGCTTGCTTGCTGCATTTGCTGATAGACGGCATCAGCAGTGCTCTGGATAAAAGCTTTTATTTTCGTCATATCGTCTTCCGTGAGAATGCCGGTAAAGTTAGGCATACCCAATTCTTTGAGGGCATCGGTCAGTACGTAGTCTTCAATATTTTCGATGACCTCTTTACTGGAATAGCCCAGGTTGGGTATGTTCCCGCCATTGGCTACGGCTGGTACGCCGTGGCAAAATATACAATTGCTGATAAACAATTTGGCGCCCAGACCAATGTGGGCCGGGTCGTAGGCAACGCCCTGGACAAGTGGTTTTTGTGGTACTTCAGCATATTCCGGCATTGCTTCCGTACCTCCGATCGCAAAAGTGTAGACCTTGCCGGGACTTTCCGTCGCGCTATGGTGAGCCGCAAGGCCGTATACCCCTCCCCATCCGGCGGCGATGGTGACGTATTGGACGCCGTCAACTTCATAGGTAGCAGCGCCTGCAACTACACCGGTGCCGGTGTTAACTTCCCAGCGTTTTTCACCGTTGGCGGCATTGTAGGCGACGAAGCGTCCGTCAGCGGTGCCCTGGAATACCAGGTTCCCGGCCGTCGTGAGCGTACCGCCATTCCAGGGGCCAACCAGTTCAACTTTCCAGGCGGGTTCCTGCTTAACCGGATCCCAGGCGAGCAGATGACCGAATGGTGCGCTTTTTGGGGGGACAGCAGAAGCCAATACCCCCAAATTCCAGCCGATACCGGAGTGCGGACCGCCGGTCTCCGTGGAATTGTGTACCCAGTTCTTATCGTCTTCGATGACGATCGGCACTCCCTGTGCGGGCAGGTATACCAGTCCGGTATTCGGATTATAGGACATCGGATGCCAATTATGTGCACCGTACGGACCGGGGATGGCTTCATAAGCCCCACTTTTATAAAGGGCCTCAGGAATTTCCATAGGTTTGCCGTTTTCGTCATAGCCGGTTGCCCAGTTGACCTCCACGAAGTTTTGTGCGGAGATGAATTCACCGTTGGTCCGGTCTATGACATAAAAGTAGCCACTTTTAGGGGCATGCATGATTACCTTTCTGGTAGTGCCTTCAATCTCCAGATCGGCCAGTATCAGGGGCTGGGTAGCAGTATAATCCCAGTGATCTCCCGGAACTTCCTGGTAATGCCATTTATAAGAACCGTCATCTGGATCGAGCGCGACGATGGAAGACAAAAAGAGATTGTCTCCTCCTCCGGGCGAACGCAGACGGCGATTCCAGGGAGACCCGTTACCGGTACCTACATACATGAGGTCCAATTCGGGGTCGTATACCATGGCGTCCCACATGGTGCCGCCCCCGCCAACTTCCCAATATTTTCCAGCTGGGTCCCAGGTCTTGGCAGCCATTTCCAGTTCGGGGCGCTCATAGGGCTGTTCCGGATTACCCGGTACGGAGAACCAACGCCATTTTTGTTCTCCGGTCTCGGCATCATACGCAGTGATGTATCCTCTGACACCATATTCTGCTCCGCCGTTGCCGATGATAACATTGCCTTTGAAAACTCTTGGGGCGCCCGTTATCGTATAGTTCTTTGACTGATCCAGTGTTACTTTTTCCCAGACTTTTTCACCGTTGGCGGCATTGAGAGCGATCAACCTTCCGTCGAGTGAGGCGACGAATACTTTGCCTTTGTATAGGGCTACGCCGCGGTTCACGACATCACAACAAGCCTTGCGGCCTGTTTCTCTCGGTACTTCCGGATCGAAGACCCAGATCTTTTCGCCCGTTCGGACATCCAGGGCATGTACGATGCTCCATGGACCGGTGACGTACATAATGCCGTCTACGACAATCGGAGTAGCCTCGACGCCTCTTTTGGAACCCAGGTCATAAGACCACTTAAGTCCGAGCTCGCCGACATTGTCAGCATTGATCTGATTGAGTGCACTAAAGCGGTTTTCTGAATAATTCAGCCCATAAGTCAACCAGTTCTTCGAGTCGTTTTCAGCATTGATTAAAGTCCCGTCGTCAATGGCACCGGTGACCTTTGTGATGTGTTCGGAGCTTCCTTTGGCCGGTTCTTCTTCGGCAGGTTGGCATGACCAAAATAAAGAAGCAGTGAGCAGGAATACGAGTTGGAGTTTGAAAATTCCGTTGGTTTTACTTGTCATGATAAAGCTAGTTCTGTTGTGAGTTAGATTTCTAAATCAATGGTATAAGTTTTAAAAAGTTAACAAATATCTTCGAAAAGATGAAACGCAAGGCAAACTTTTCCAGTCAGTCGGAGTCTTCATGCTGGCATACTTACGAAAATCTACTCCCACCGAAAGTCGTATATTTAATCGGTAGCGTTTCGAAAATGATCCGTCTGGCATTTATTTAGCGATCAAGGATTTATGGCTGTGACTTAGTAAGCGTAAGGGTATTCGAATTAGCGGGGTTTGGTGAAGAAATTACTAAGAGTCGAGTTTACTAATCTTATCCGGAAGAGTCTTGGCCGCATGAAGGACGACCAATAAATAAACCCGATCTCTAAAACCAATGAAGATACCGATCAGATTCCAAGAGCTATCGTTAAATTTGAAGTCTATACGCTAGAAGAAATATTTCCCAGAAAACTTTCAAGGGAGCGTATGTATTGTTGTTATCCTGGGAAGCCCTTAATCACTTGTATCATGTCTGAGAAGAAAATTCGTCGCCTCGCTGCCATAATGTTTACTGATATTGCCGGGTACACCCGATTGATGCAAGAAAGTGAGGCGCGTGCCGCTGAAATTCGCAGTCGTCACCGAGAGGTATTTAGATACTACCATGACCAATTCAACGGACAAATTCTGCAGTACTACGGTGATGGGACCCTGAGTATTTTTGATTCATGTGTGGATGCGACCAGGTGTGCCATACTCATGCAAAAAGATCTGCAAAAGGATCCTGTTGTACCCTTGCGGATTGGTATCCATCTCGGCGACATCGTCAAAGATCAAGAAGACATCTACGGTGATGGAGTGAATATAGCCGCACGAATAGAAAGCCTGGGGGTGCCTGGCGCAGTGTTGTTATCTGGTGAAGTCCATAAACAACTAGGCAATCAGGAAATTGAAACCATTTCGATGGGGCAATTTACCCTGAAAAATGTAGCTACGCCCGTCGAAGTTTTTGCGGTGCGAGCGGACGGATTACTCCTACCAAAGGGGCGGGACCTTAGAGGCAAGGCTAAACGGCTTAATTCAACCTTTTCGGCAATTGTCAAGACTGATAAATGGATAAGATTTTCAGCATTAGGGTTTCTGATTATGGCGCTGGGGGCTACTCTTTTTTGGACTTTGACCAGAGAACAGATCGATTCCGAAAGATCTGACAAGTTGCCGGTGGAAGAAAGAATAAAATGGGCTTACCAGACAGGGATCCCTAAAATAGAAGAGTTAACGGAGAAATTGTCGAGTGCGCATAATATCGCTGGCATCGGTCCAGAAGCATGGGAAGCATATGCGCTCGTAAAGAAATTGGAAGAAGTAATTCCAAATGACTCCAAACTTGAGGAATTAAAGAATAAGTGTTCGCTGGAAATAACGTTGAATTCCAAGCCAGTTGGGGCCAAGATATATGCCAAGCCCTATCTCCAACCCGATTCTGCTTTTCAATTGATGGGAGTTGCGCCCCTGAAGCGCAGCCGGTTTCCAAGTGGTAACATAAGTATCCGTATTGAAAAGGATGGGTACGAAACTATTGAGGATTTTATTTACGTTAGTCATTACTTTGACCATAGCTGGGAGTATGTTCTAGAGAAAAAAGGAACTGTTCCTTCAGGAATGAGTATGGTAAGACCCCATATAGACACAAGCCTGTTGGATTTTTTACGGTTAAGACGCATTATTGAGGAACCCGACGAATTTTTAGTCGACAATTACGAAGTGAGTAACCAGGAGTACAAAATGTTTGTGGAAAAAGGTGGATATCAGAACCCACAATATTGGAAGGAACCTTTTATCAAGGGCGGAAAGGAAATCAGCTGGCAGGATGCCATGAAGTTTTTTGTGGATAATACAGGCAGGCCAGGTCCCCAAACTTGGGAAGCCGGAGATTATCCTGCAGGAAAAGCAAATCATCCTGTCAGTGGAGTAAGCTGGTATGAAGCCTGTGCCTATGCTGAATTTGCAGGTAAGCAATTACCCAGCATGTTTCACCTGAAATACTTATCCGGTAGCTGGGCTATAAGAGAAGTCGCCTTGAAGAGCAATTTAAAATCAAAGGCAACTACCTCCAGAAAACAGAATGACCCCCAAAATCACTGGGGAGTTTACGATGTTTTTGGAAACGTTAGAGAATGGTGCTATAACAAAACGAATAGAGGACTGAGAAGTATCGTTGGGGGCGCGTATGATGACCAGGAGTATTTGGCCAACGATTTTTCTTCTGCCCGCTCATCCTTTGATCGTTCCATATCTAATGGGTTCCGATGCATAAAATATCAGAATTCGGAAAAGTATGACCGTCCATTATATCGGGATGTCTTGAGGGAATGGAATCGGGATTACTATCAAGAAAACCCGGTGGCCGATGAGATCTTTGATGCTTACCTTAGCCAATTCCGCTACGACAAGGAAAACTTAAACCCGAAGCTAATATCCCAAAAGGAAGAAAAAGATTGGACAAAGGAAAAAGTAGAATTTATCGCCCCATCTGGAAAAGAAAAAATGCCGGCTTACCTGTTTCTGCCAAAAAATATCCGACCTCCCTATCAGGTTGTGCTCTATTGGCCTGGTTGGGCTGCAACCTGGTACGATTCCAGTGAGGATTTTTTGGAGATGGGACAAGTAGACTTCTTGATTAAAAACGGAAGAGCGGTCATGATGCCCATCTACTGGGGTACTTACGAAAGGAAAGATTTGTGGAATAATGATTGTAGAGATTGGAAAGTTTGTTGGAAGAACAACCACCTTGAAGTCATCAAGGAAGTACAAAAATCGATCGACTACTTGGAAACCAGAGCAGATATTGATTTGAACAAGATAGCCCTCTACGGGCTAAGTTGGGGTGCAGCCGAAGCACCCATTGCAGTAGCCATTGATAAAAGGATCGACCTGGCAATTCTGGCCCTCGGAGGGCTGAGAAATGGCAAAAGACTCGATGAAGTGGATGTTTTCAACTATCTACCACAGATAAAGGTTCCTACCTTATTGATTAATGGTCGCTATGATTTTATGTTCCCATTGAAAGAGTCCATTCGTCCATTTTTCGACTATCTGGGGACTCCTGTAAAGGACAAATCTTTAAAGCTTTACAACGATGGCCATTCTGTGCCCAGGAATGAATTGATTAAGGAAAGTTTGTCTTTTCTAGATAAATACTTTGGTGCGGTGGAGTATAGGTCATTTGAATAGTCGGAAACCATCTTGCTTTTCAGCTTTTATTGTATTTTGCAAGTGTTCTTTGAACATAACCCCTTGTGGTTTGGTGTGGTCAGATACCCAAATTCACAAGGGGTTTTTCCGTTTCCTCAAAAAAAGCATCCCGAATCTTCCGCAGAGCAGAAAATTCGGGATGACTCATGTTTATAAGTATTGGTCAGTACTAGTTTAGCTCAAAAAAATCTAGTAATTCATTATTCCTAATAATTTCCTCAACAATGGTTTCTTTAGAAAAATCATCCTTCGCTGGAATATCTCGAAGTAACTCTAAATGCTTTTTATCTACAATATCAGCAACCAATTCACTGTTCTGAAAAGCATAGTCCCTTACTCTGGTTTTGTAACCTACATTGAAAAACTGTTGGTCTTCGGTGAGATAACCATTTTTGTACATAGTTTTTGCCTTTTTGCCACATCTGCAAGGGTTTTTCGGGTTCATCAGCCCGCATTTTTGTTGCATAAAGTTGATTAACTCCTTCCTTGCTCTGTGAAGCTTTACTCTATAGTTAGCTTTTGTCATTCCGAATATTTCAGAGCCTAAATTGTGGTCGACTCCGAACGTTTCTCCTACAATAAATAAAAGTCTTTGCTCTCTAGTAAGACACATTATCATACCTGATAGACAACGATATCTCAGCTCCTTTGCCAATTCCTCGTATTCCTTTTCTTCACTTTCGTCTAAGGTTGCATTTTCAATAGAATCAAGTCGTTTTCCTTGATTTTCAAAATCCGTGAATTGTTTTTCTCCTTTTCGTCTTTTGGATAACAAAAATTCGTTAAATACTATGCGATAGAGCCAAGTTCTAAATTGGCTTTCGAATTTAAATTGTGATAGCTTGGTTATCACCTTGATAAGTGCCTCTTGTGCTAAGTCTTCAGCGTCTTGAGGGTCAAAGGTGAATTTCCATGCCACATTGAAAATATAAGGTCTGTGGATTTTTATGAGCTGATTCAATGCATCTTTGTTACCATCCAAAGAGGATTTCAATAGTTCTATATTTTTTTCCTCTGAATATTTATCTCCCAGTTGATTCATACTATTTTTTTTCTTGTTAGATACAAGAATTGGATAGGTGTTACAAAGTGAGGTTTAAGGTTGAGCCTGCTGGCTATTTTCTTTCTGTATAAAACTCGTTCAATAATTTATTAAATTCACTTGGATTATGTTTCCAAGCGATATGCCCGCATTTTTCTATCGTCTCAACTCTTGCTGTTGGAAATCTTTTTAGAAGTTCATTTCTGCTTTCGCCATAAATATCATTTTCTCCATAGCTTATCATTATCGGGTAATCTGGTTTATTAAATTCTGTTAGAAATTTATATTTAACGATCTCTTTTCTTGTTTTGTTAACTGGTTCAGAATGTATTTTTTTGAAAAATGTATCTTCAATTTTAACTTCAGAATAATTTTTATGATAGTTTTTAAGAACCAGTTTAAACATTTTTTGATAAGCTTTATCACTTCCAAACATTCCAAGTAATGAACTCCAGCCCATTATAGCCCATTCCTTATTGGAAGCATTTTTCTTATTAAATTGCATTACTTCTTTTTCTGTTTTCTTCCAAGTTTCATTTGTGCCCGAACTTGGGCTACATAGGAATAAACTTTTAATTTTCTCTGGTCTCGCTTCTGCATATATTTGAGCGTATAAACCACCCCATGAATGCCCAAACAGGTGAAAACTATCTATTTTCAAGTATTCACTAATGGCATCAATATCGGAAATGTAATCTTCCATTTTATACCCGCACCCATTACATTCTGATAACCCAACACCCCTTTGCTCAAAAGTTATCACCCGATATCTATCCTTAAGTTGTTCAACTACTTCCAGCATGTCATCTGGAACTCCAGGTCCTCCATGAAGTAAAATTACAGTTTCAGGATTTTCATTGGAATAAATTTTCAGATTTAGAGTAGTTTCTCCGTTTTTTATAAACTCTGTGTTTTGTACTATTAGATTCATGGACCCAAAGATTGTTAATATTACTACTACTGCTTTCATATCTTAATTGATAATTATGAAGCAAAATTAGAATGGAGTCTAGAGCTTTCCATTAACAAATGATAAAATCAATCACTTAGATAAATCTTTACGAAGCCTACTTAAAGAGATGTTTGTAATTCCTAAATAAGACGCAATGTCGGTGTGTGGAATAAGGTTTTCTAAAAGGCGGTATTTCTTTCTGAATTCTATTAACCTTTCTTTCGCTGTCATGGAAGCTAGTCCGATTTCTTTATCAACTTTTGAGATAAGTTCATTTTGAAGAACAGTATTTCCAAAATGTCGGATTTCCATATTTTCAATCATTAAACTTTCAAATTCTTTGGCGTTCATTGATACTAATTCTAGATTAGTTAAAGCTTTGAAATTAAGATTGGAAGTGTTACCAGAAGTCCTGGTAGATTGAGGTGATATTATACTGTTTTCAGTAAATAGTGATATGGTAATTTCTTCACCATCTGGACTTATTAAATAGCTTTTACAGACTCCGCTTAGAATAAAGTATTCCTTTTCATTTCTTTTGTTTCGTTGAATAAAAACATCACCTTTTTCAAAAGTCTCTAACTGAAGTAACACATCAATTTTCTGAAATGACTCTTTAGATATAGGGAATATTTTATCTACTATATTTTTTACTTTCTTATTCACAGGTTTGTTTGCTTGCAGCTAACGGTTGGCTAGTCGATCGGCCGGAGCATAGCGAAGACTGGGCGATTAGCGGATGTTAGAGGTTTGTTTATAAGTTTACTATAATATTGTTTCTTGGAATGTCTCGGCAGTCAAGACTTCTACTTTAGGAAAGGAAATTTGCTTTAGTACTTTGAAATGCTTGTCATCACTAACCAGAAATTTTGCCTCTCCTGCTATGGCACAATCCACAAATTTGTTATCATCTGGATCTTCGGTAATAAGATGCCATTTATAGTATTTTGTAATTAAATTTACATTTGGTGCAGTTTCAATTAACTGCAAAAGGTTTGAAGCAAGTTTACGCCCTAAATGTTCTCCTACTATTTCCTCATATTAGAATAGGATATCAGTTGTGACGCAAAGATTAAATCGCTCACTTAGGAAGAATTCGAAGATGGGCCTAAATTTCGATTTCCTTGCAATGGCAACTAATAGTACATTTGTATCAAGTACAATATTCAATTCCTTTTAGTTTTTAGGATTATATGGTCTTCTCTTATGTGATTTTAAAAGTTCTTCCATATCATTATCCGTCCAGTTATTCGCTTCCCATATCTCATCTGCCATGTTCGTAATTTTGTTTGCAAGATAATTTACTATCAATCGCTTGATTTCAATAAGGTCAGTTTCTTCCATCTCTCTAGTGAAGAGCTTAAGAATTTCAAGTTGATGATGGTTCAATGGAATATCTGCTGATAATTGGCTCATTTTCTAATTCGCTTTAATTTTTCTTCAATTTACCAAGATTAACATTCTTTACCAATTTAGGGTTCCTTTTCGTTACTATAATGACCTCTAACGTCTGCTTATGCGGTACCTATCGAAATTTGCAATTCCCATAAACCCAGAGTCATCTGATATTTCCAGTAAGTTCATTTTTTCTTTTTCTTGGTTGCCTACAACGATACGCTAGCCGATCGGCCAGAGCGAATGCGAAGGCTGGGTGGTTAGCGGGTGTTGGGCCTCGTTTATTCTATTTCTAAACAAGCAATTCCAATATTTTCCTCCTCATAGAGGAATTCTTCAATTATACTTTTCTTAGATTTTAAGATCTGGGCAAGATTCTCTGTGGTTGTAGCCTTTAGAAAGAAGTATCACCTTTATAGCTATCACCTTAAATGGAGGGATCGTGTTCAGGAATTCGATTGCATGCGAACAATGTAATTGGTTGAGCCTTTCCTCTTACCGAAATCTCTCCCATGGGTACTAGATGGAAAAGTTCAGGGTGATGTATATTGGTGACTGAGTTTTCACTTAACAAAATCTGGGTCTTGAGCCTCTTTGTTGTGCTTTCAATCCTTGACGCCGTGTTGACAGTGTCTGATATCAAGGTGGCATCTCTCCTGAAATCATCCCCAATGATCCCCATGATCAGGGGCCCGGTATCCATTCCCATCCCTACCGTTATCGGATCCCGCCCATTTGAAATCAGTATTTTATTGTATTCACTTATATCCTCCTGCATTTCGAGGCAAGCAATCACTGCATCCGTTGCATCTTCCGGAAAAATCGCCATTATGCCGTCGCCCAGAAACTGACTGATGAACCCCCGATGTCTCCCAATAATGGGGGCCATTCTTGCTGCATATTCTTTGACAAAAGCAAAGTTTTCCTGGGGGGACATACCTTCCGAAATGGCTGTATAGCCCCGGATATCGGTAAATACGACGGTCATATTTCTTTCCTTTTGATCCCCTAACTCGACATCAGTTATCTTTTCCCGCCCAATGGCGTTAATGAAATCCATGGGGACAAATCGAGACATTGCTTGGTTAACGCTACGCTCAAAGTCAACTTTTTCCTGTTGTTTTTTTATGCGAAATTGTGTGAACAAAAAGTATACTGCGCCAATGACAAACACAACAAACATTGTAAAGACTGTCAATTGGGTAGCCTGACGCTGCTTCGCTAACTTATTTTGGAGTTCCAATTCAGAGATTCTCCTTTCCTTTTGAGCGGTTTTGAATTTCACCTCCATCTGGCGAGTAATCTGGTCTCTTTCTTCATTGCGAACAGAATCCCGGTAGATCACCCATTCCTTCAAATAAGAATTGGCAAGCTCATAATTGGCCTGACTAGTTGCATTCTCTGCTAACTGTTCATAAATGTCCCTGATTTTTTCTTTGAAATTCAATTGCTTTGCCAGGACTAAAGCTTTTTCCAGTTTTTCCTTTGCCTGTTTGTGGCGGCCCAACTTGTCTAGTACGCTTCCTAAATGGCTTAGGGCAATAGCTTCACCCCTGCTATCACCGATGGTTTGAAATGCTCGATGCGAATCTTCGAAATATTTCAAAGATTTGGAATAGAACGATTTTGAACTGTCGGAAATGATCGAGTCTCTCGGTTGCTGTTTCTCTCCGATCTTGATGATAACACTTCCAAGATTAGCAAATATATAGCCCTGGTAATAATATCTATTGTATTCAACAGTGATTAAATCAAGTTGTTCTTTGGCTTTCTCTAGGTAATATTTTGTCGAGTCCAATATCCCTATGCTACTAAAAGCTTCACCAACATTCATCAATAAACCGGCATAAGCTCCGCCTTTTAATTCATCTAAACTTTTCTCATTTTTCCGGGCTTTATCAATGGCTTTTTCAGCGTTGTAATGGTATTCTAATGCCTTATGTCCATCGTCCTGATAAATGAAGATGTTCATCAAATTAACGTGGGCGTAGAACTCGCCAATATAATCCCCGACTGAATCTGTCAGGGTTACTAATCGTTGAAAAATTTCAATGCTCTCTTCATAAAGGTTATCTCGCTGGTAACAAATAGCTAAGTTATTAAGTGTTTCAATTAACCTGAAGATGCTGTCGTGCTTTTCGTAAAGTTCATTGGCCATTTGGGAGTATATCATTGCCGAATCATTTTTTCCGATGTACAGATAGGTCATGCCGAGTACTGAGGCTGCCTCAGCCATCCGAGGTTCATCCCCCATTTTCTTTGCTGTTAACAATTGATCAGCTAGTACCTCGATAGCTGCGATTCGGTCTACTTTTGATAATTCCCGGGCAGCAAGCATGAATAAATCAAATTTCGTTGTATCGGTGGGTTCATTTTCGGCAAGCAAAATCAGGCTGTCCGCCCTTCTATTAAAAGCGTTTTGGGCATCTGCTCCCAGCGGAAATACAAGTGAAATGCTAGTCAAAATAGATAGGAAGAATTTCTGAAAATTGTTTGTATTTGCATTCATTTCACCCTGATGTTGATCGATCATTTTTTGGTTATGAATCTGAATTAAGAAGGATTACCAATGTCTTATGCAAAGGCCCAAAGCATCGAATCTAAGATATTGAAAGTTATTGTGTTTAGGAGCCCAATCCTTAAGACGCATTGTCAATCAAGATACATGACAAGAAATGTACTTATTCAGGTCCACCATTCAGAAACCCGAACGATCAAAAGAGCCTTGTTCAAATAAGTTTGCGAAAAGTATCTTACTGGTAAGGATATTACTTGCATTCAATCTTTTGGATTAGGTTGCCCAATATGTAACAACACTCCGGCTGGATCCCATAGATATATTATTCGCCATCCCCAAGGTTCGTCTGTTGGCTTCGAAATTTTAACTCCAGGATACTTCTCTTCTAAATTTCTTTTCTGAAGAAAGACCTCCCATTCATCTAAATCTTCAACCCAGATTTGGAGCATTAGATTCTCCGCCAACTCCTTATTATATCTATTGCGAAGGAGAAATTTGAAACCTTGATTGGTATCGATGCTGCACACCGTATCGGCCTTGTTTATTACTCTGAATCCAATGTCTTCATAAAAACTGATAGACTCTTCCAATCCATTTGGGCTACAGGGAATAAATGGTTTGATTTCTTTAATTCCGGGTGAAGTTATTCTCATAAGTTATTGATGTTAATTAACTCGCCGTGTACATGACAAAACTAGAAAATAGAAATGGATTTGCCATTACCCTGCAAAACCACTTTCCGAGCCTGCATGGGGTTCGATGAATTGCATTGGCTTTTGAAAGGTGTTAAACGAGATAAAACTACATGCCTGAAAAGCCATTTATCGTCTTTGGCTGCAATGTATATCCGAGTGGGGATCCTGCAAAGAATAAAAAGGGTGAAGTTTGATTACTTCCCGAAATCGTCATTGTCCGCTTTCCTTGCTGCGCTGGGAGTCAGGCCGAATTCTTCGGAAAAGCATGTCGAAAAATAGGAAAGATTCTTAAATCCCACTGCGTGCGAAACTTCGGAAACGTTCATATCGGTGGACTCAAGCAAAAACTTGGCCTTTTGCAGGCGGATGGAGCGCACGGCCTGAGTAGTGGATTTACCCGTTAGGGCCTTGATCTTATTGTGCATTTGGGTTCGGCTCACTCCCATTTCCCGGAGTAATTGAGTAATACCGAAGGAATCATCGTCGATGTGCTCTTCCACTGTTCTCTTCAGCTTCTGAATGAATTGGTCTTCTTTGCGGAGGTGTTTACTTTTTGTAGCCCCGAGTGACGATAGGGATGCATATCTTTTGCGCAGGTTTTCACGCAGCTCGATAAGTTTCGCTAGCCTTACTTCCAGTTCTCTCTCGGAAAACGGCTTGTAGAGATAGGCATCTGCACCTTGCTCCAGGCCTTTGATTTTGGAATCGGGGTCAGCTTTTGCGGTTAGCATCAATATTGGAATATGGCTGGTTCGTTCGTCCCCTTTGAGTGTATTGGTTACTTCATAGCCATTTTTTTTTGACATCATAACATCAGTAATGATGATATCCGGAACCAACTCCACTGCTTTGTCAATGCCTATTTGACCATTTTCGGCAGTGGCAAGCCGGTAATTTCTCTGTAAGCACCGGGCGAGATAACGAACTACATCCGGGTTGTCCTCAATAATCAACGCCGTGGGAAGATCCGGATTCTTGTGGGGCAACAGAGGAAGACCATTGGAGCCGGTTTCCGTTGGTACGGGAACCTCAAATGCTGCAGTAGAAGCTGCATGAACAGAGGTTATTTTTGCTTCCTGAGTAATCGGCAATTGAACAACAAATTCGCTGCCATGTCCCAATTTACTACTAACAGTGATGTCGCCGCGCATTAGTTTTACCAATTCACTGGTGAGTGTCAAGCCGATTCCCGTCCCTTCATTTTGTCTTTTATCGCTGTCGTCACTTTGGTAGAAGCGATTAAATATCAGTGGAATTTGATCCGAGGCAATCCCTACGCCGGTATCCCGGACCGCGATCAGCAAATGGTCTCGTTCCGTAGAGAGGCGTACATAAATATGGCCTCCAGCCTCCGTAAACTTGATGGCATTCGACAAAAGATTGCCAATTACTTTGGCAATATGGACGGCATCGAAATCCATCATCAAATGATCGGTCTGCGTGTAAATATGAATGGTGAGAGACTTGGAGACTGCAAGCCCTTGAAAGGACTGGACCAAATATTTGATGTAACCTACCACATCTGCCTGTTGTAGTCTCAGCGGCATCGACTGCGATTCCAGCTTGGACAAGTCCAACATTTGATTGATCAGGCTTAACAGCTGATGGCTATTGCGCTGGATGAGCGCCTTTTCAGGTTCGTGACCCCGAATCTGACTGGCGATGCCCTGGATGACGGTTAATGGCGTACGAAATTCGTGCGTAATATTGGTGTAAAGACGGGTCTTAACCTGATCGAGCTCCTTCAAGCGCAAGGCCTCTGCCCTGGTCAATCTTCTTCTTAGTTCATAACTACCAACGGCAAATACCAGAGCAAGCAGCAAAAAGGCATAAAACATAAGAGCCCACCACGCTTGCCACCAAGGCGGGCTTATGACTATTTCGATGGTTTTCCCTTCATTATTCCATATCCCCTCATTGTTGGCGGCGGTGATGCGAAAAGTATAGCTTCCGGGCGACAGGTTGGTATAAGTTGCCTTTGGATCGAGCCCATCCGTGGTTTTGGGTTCTTGATCGTAACCGATTAATTGATATTCGTACTGGTTGTTTTCTTGTAAGGTGTAATTGAGGGCTATGAACTCAAAAGTAAGCTCGTTTTGCCAGTGTTTGAGCCGAATGGATTGAGTATAAGTAATCGATTCCTGCAATGGGGAGGCAAAGGGCAGGCTGTCGTTGTGAACAAGGCTGTAACCATTAATGTGCAGGTCAGTTAGATGAACGGGGGGCGGATAGTTGTTTTCGGCCAAACGACCCGGGTGAAAGTGGCCGATGCCGTTCTTGCCAGCATTATAAATGGTTCCGTCCTTACCGCGTACTATTGTGTTCCCCTTGGTTTTGAGTCCAAGCTCTTGGTCATAGGTAATAAAATGGTGTGTATCAGGGTCGAATTGCGTTATTCCCGCGGAAGAGCCGAACCAGATCTTACCGGCCGGGTCTTCCAAAATATCCCTGATGTTATGGTGGGGGATTCCAGGGATTTGCTCATGCCAATGGTCGATTTTAGGCATTGGCTTACTTTGTTCTGCTTTGGGTAGAAAAAAGAGCCCATCATCTAAGATCGATCCCATCCAAAGGTTACAATTCCGGTCGAAGAATAATCCCCTAAAATATTCCACTTCAGGAATTTCCTTGAATTGCCAAACGGACTGATCCACGGGGTTAAACCTAAACAAAGGGAAATCACCGGATACCCAGATCATCCCATCGCAATCTGTTGCAATTTCAGTTGGCCAGGATCCACGTCCTATTTGCAGCTTGGTACCGCGCATAGCATCCCAGCCAAAGAAGGTAGGTTTTGATTTTGGGTCGGCAAAAACAAACAGTCCTCCCAAGCCCCCGGCCCAGATGCGGCCCTGCAGATCTTTAGCCAATCCGCCGTGAGCTTTCGCCGGCATCAGCGTAAATATTTCGGTAACACGGTTTAGTGTATACAAAGCTCCACTGAACGTTGTGCCCCAAATATTTCCCCGATCGTCCGATACAATTTTAATGAAATCATTGCGCATCGTTTCGCTGGAAGAAGATCCCTCAACCTGATAAACTTTGATGTTATGGGTAACCGGGTCCAGCTTGATCAGACCAGCCCCACGACTTGCGAACCAAATGTTCCCGTCCGGATCCTCCAGACCAGTAAATTTGTTTTCGGAATTAAAGAAGTGTTTGTATTCGGAATCCGACTCATAATGATGAAATAACTTAAAATTAGGATCATAAACACTAACGCCGTTAAAGGTGCCGATCCAAATGCGGTTATGGCGGTCGCGGTGCAGCTGTCGGACCTTGTTCGAAGAAAGGCTATTGACATCTCTTGGATCGTGACGGTGTTGGGTCAAACGGTTAGTCCGGTGATCATAGATGTAGATGCCCTGCCCCTCACTAACCATCCAAACCCTTCCTAAATGATCTTCCACCAATACAGGGAAAGAAGGGTCCCAGGCCCAGTAGATGTTTAAGTCATTGAAAGAAGCCTGGACCTCCTCCGTAATGGGGTCATAAATTGCCATTTGGCTGAAGACCTTTCCACCAGCAGGCCTTTTCCTCCCTCTCATCCCCAGCCAAAGCTTTCCGGAAGAGTGTACAAAAATCTTCATGATCGTTTTTTCCAGAGAGTCAGGCAAGGCTATTCTTTGAAAAGTTGCCGTAACGGGGTCGAGGCGACAAAGCCCCTGACTCGTACCCATCCAAATGGTTCCCTTAAGATCTTGCTGCATACAGTAAATGGTATCGCTCGAAAGGGTGGCAGGGTTATCCGGTTCCGATCGAAAACGCCGGAAGTTTCCTTTTCCCAGCCACAAGTTCAGACCGGCATCCAGCGTGCCGACCCAGATTTTACCTTGTCGATCCTTAAGTAAAGCCGATACCCAATTGGACGAAAGACTTGTCGCCCTATCCTCTAGATGGTTTTCTTTTCGGAAACCTTTGCTTGATGTGTCATAAATGAATACTCCCTCCTGCCTGGTACCCAGCCAAATGTTTCTTGATGCGTCCTTGATAAAACAGTCCCCACAATAGAAGACGGGTCTATCTAATGCCCGCCAGCGCAATGGTATCCCTGGTGGCACATTATTGATGAAGCTATCCCGCCGGGGATCAAAATAGAATAAGCTGTCCAACTCCTTACCCCAGCTTTCTTCCAACAATGGGCCCATTTTCAAAGCATATTGATGGAAGTTCGGATAAGGCCTGGCTTCCCTTCCATCATATTTGACACTATCAAACCATATGAAACCATTGGCATCTTGTTCAATAGAATTAATCCACGGCCGATCGGTTAGGGTTTTTTCCGGCTGAAGACGTCGAAATTGAATGTCCTTGTTTTGTGCGGAGCAAATCAGCATAAAGGAGAAAAAAAGGAAAGGAATTAAAATGAAATAGATTGGTGGTAATAGGGCCCTTGTTTTCATGATTCCCTGAGCAGTTTGGTATGATTGCATTTAAGATAAAGGAATACTGAGAACTTTATTTGTTTTCCAAGATTTTTTAGCCCAAGTTTCTCTTGTTATTATTGTTTATTTGATGTTGTATTCACGTAGATTCAAAGAGAACTATCTTCGAGAAGAACTCTCAATCGAGCTTCGATAACGTATTTTCGTATATTGAATAAAAGAATTAGGGATTGAGATATTTTGAAGTGCAAGATATGGCCGGTCATATGCAGCAACCCTTTCGGGTGCCAGTGAGGAGTGCTTATGATCGGTTAGTGAAAGAAAGCAGCAAGAAAGGATTACTGAAACATTAAACCATAAATATACAAATGAAAAAAAGTATCAATGCGTTCCAGAATAGCCCGGAACTTGTTCTAAATCCAAAGGCCCAGATGCAGATTAAGGGTGGATCTTCAGATTTAGATAATTTGTTGCTTGCTACCGGCAATTCCACTCCGAATTTGTTTGTGGACAATGTCACGGTTTTGCCGCCGTTTTTGAGTGGACCGACTCCGTAATGAGAAATGTACGGACCAACAAATTAACTAATTGTTGACCGGTCTGTGGATGATGAAATTTTGGGTGGTCACTTTTTCCATCCATTCGTCTTCTTCTCCGGGTTCCGGCATCAGAAAACCACCTTCCATGACCCATTTGGCCTGTATTTCTATTAAGTTGAGGTAAACTTGATCGGTTTCAACTTGCAATATTTCGGCACTTTGGGTAGTCAGGATTTTATGCAATTTATCTATTGCTGTTTGTTGCCTCCCGGCTCTAACGTTGGCATGGATGTAGAGGCTTTTATTGTCAAAAATTGGGATGCCATCCATGAAAAGAACATGCACGAATTGCTCTGGTGCCACCATGATGCTACAATGCGCATCGGTAACCAAGTCCACCAATTGTTGTTTTTTGTTTTCTGAGATCGTGTTGTTCGTTGTAAAGCTATATACCGGCATGATGAATGAATTTAATTAAGCGCCCAGCTTCCTATCTTTGAAATTGAGTTTGGTGGACTTGAACCTTGAATGTTATTTAAGCACTTAGCAATCTGGAAAAGCGATCTTTATTGGCATAGACTAGGGCTAAACTCAACAGTAGAGCCACTACTGCCCCTCCTATACCTGCGGGGTCGTGTAGACCGTGAAAAACGACGGCATTAAACATGATGGCCGTTATAAAAGTCAAAGCCAATGGAACAAATTTATTGACTAATAAAGCAAGACCGCCTAAAAATTCTAAAACACCAATCAACTTCAGGAATCCGGAAGTGATGTAAATGCGCATTAACTCGCCTCCGTCGCCTGGTGGGTTGGGTATCTCTATAAAGCCCAAAAATTTGTTTAGCCCCAGGGCTACCATAAATAGTCCCAAAAGGATTCGTAAAATCATAGAAACTGTTGTGTTCATAATTGTTCGTTTTGATGATTATCTAATAGCAGATCGTCGAAATACACTTAGGCATCACATCCTTACCCTTATTCTGCCGTATCCATGCAAAAGTTTTGAAGTGATCGCAGTCAAGTGGGATTTCAGGCTTATTCGGCGCCGATGTTCAGGGTGAATTCTTTTGATTTGCGATTCGCCGAATTGCTTCAAATAAGATGAATTAGCTACGCTTAGCACCAGATCAAGTGGGGAAATATGGAAGTTTTCCAGCAGGAATTGAGAAAATAAATGCATCAAGGCCTCACGCTTTTCCTGTTTAATATCACTGTCTACTTCAACCAGGATAATGGTTGCATGAGACAATTTTCGCTCTGAGTAAGCATAGCCTTTTGGCATCACCATCCACAAGACACTTACCGCTTCGCGACTATAATTATTTTTATAAATTTCTTTCAAGCCCGCTCCCAATTTCCTTATCTGCCGGTGGGAGAATTGATTCTCTTGGACAGTACAAATGATTCTTTTCATGTCGTCTTGTTCTTGTGCTATCTCTTCTGATAGTCAGATAGCATATTTTTGGCAATGCGATTACGATCAAGTTTTTGTATAGCTTCATTTGATAACATTTATCAGTTTAGTTCGAAATTTAAGTAAGTGATCAAAAATAGTTGTAAAGATGATCTGAGGTCATTTTTTTGCTGGCCAATGCCGCACTGAAGGATTATAGCCGCGCTACATGACTGA
>JANQRV010000403.1 GCA_028284395.1 Saprospiraceae bacterium | reverse complement strand
TCAGTCATGTAGCGCGGCTATAATCCTTCAGTGCGGCATTGGCCAGCAAAAAAATGACCTCAGATCATCTTTACAACTATTTTTGATCACTTACTTACTAGTATTACCTTGTCAAGTTAAGCTTGCATCAGGCTGAAGGCCTGGAAGATCCCAATCGGGGGCATCGCCCTAAGATTACGATGCGTGAGTTTAAAGCAGGCTGAAATATTTGTTGCGACTATTTTAAGACTGTTTCTTTGAACGCTTTTTGAAGAAGCGTTTTAAGATCTTCTTATCAACCTGGTGGATGAAGAAGCGATAAATCCTCAAGGGAGTAAATCCACGAATATAGGCGATCCTGCTATTCCATTTATGGATCAATGTTTGTTGGCGTAAAATGGAGGAATTCCTCGCAATTTCAAAGCAATAGAGAATGAATCTTTCTCCTTTGAATTTCTGTTTATAGTCGTATTCTCCCCACAGCAAGTGAAATTTATCTCCACCTTGTTCCAGAAAATGCTTGATCGTCAGGTATAAATTTACCTGACCCAGTCGGTAATAATTGTATTGGGAGTCATGGGTGATGATGTGGAAAAAGAGGTGATCATCGACCACAGTATTGATAATGACCGATGCAACTTCCCCATTCTCAAGAATGATCCGGGAAACCAAACCGTGGGATTTGGCGATTTTCTTGGTTTTCTCCATATTGGCCGGATTTAATCCCGATACCTGACCTTTTTCCTTCATACGACGCCGGTTTAGTTCCAATGCCCGGTCGATATAGGCTTCGGGAATGTCTTCCCGGACAAAAAAATCATGGTCAAATTCCGGAAAGTTTCGCTTCAACCTATTGATCGAAAGATTCATGTTGCGTTTGATGTTCTTTCCGAGCATGGAACGGTAGGCGGCCAAATCTTCCGGTAGGTCGATGATGTAATTGTCTACCGTACCTATTATGAGAAAGTCCAAGGCAGTGGTATTGGGGTGCGTATATTGTTTATCGAAGGAGATGGTTTTTACGTTGGGGTACTGTTCGAACATTGCTTTGCAAAAGTATTCGATCACCGGAGCTGCAATGGTGCACGCCTGGTTAATAACTAGAATATTTCTCTTTTGTTTTGCGAAAATGATGATGTCCGAAGGAGTAGATCCGGTCGTAAATACAACAAATAATTGTTTGTCGTATTCGGGAAAATAGATATCGGCGTATTCTTTGGTCGAATAGGTCGATTTGTATATTTTTTCCAAATCCTGTTGGCGATCCTCAGAAATATATGGTTCGATTTTATGGGAGATGGTCATGGTTGGCGTTACAGTTAATGTGGAGTTCATAAGTTGTCATTATTAGGTGTCCTCGTCTGTTGAAATAGTACGCGTAAGGGTGGCTTTTGTTACATTTTCAGAAAGGGGCTAAATCTCTGATATGGAGCTCGAATTGACAAAAGTTGATGCCTCCCTTGAACCGAATTTCCCAGACTTTTCCGTAAATTTATTGATCCACAAAATGATAAACCATTTAACGCATGAATAACCAATCCAGAAGAAGTTTTGTAAAGCATACCGGAGCGCTGTCACTTGGCGCCATGATTTTACCGGGATTCACCCGGCATCGCCCCAATGATAAACTCAATCTTGCCTTCATCGGTGTTGGAGGTCGCGCCGGACGAAACATCAAAAGTTGTGTGATGGTTGATGAAAATGGCAATGCTGCGAATAATGTCATTGCCCTATGCGATGTCAGTGACGAAAGAGCAGCGAACGGATACCAGGCCTTTCCCAAAGCTCGTCGATTTTCGGATTTCCGGAAAATGTTTGATGCGATGGCCAACGAGATAGATGCAGTCGTCATCTCTACGCCGGATCACACTCACTTTGCCGCTACGATGGCAGCCATGCAGTTGGGCAAGCATGTCTACGTAGAAAAACCGCTGGCACACAACATCTGGCAATTGCGTACTTTAAAAAAAGCGGCCGATCACTACAAGGTGATTTCGCAAATGGGGAACCAAGGGCATACTACCAATGGCATTCGGCAGGTCAAGGAATGGTATGAGGCAGGTGTACTGGGTGAAGTCAAGGAAGTAATTGCCTGGTTTCATGGACCTGTCTTCAAGGCAGATGGCTACTTCAATAAACCAGACGGATTTCCACCTTCCAAAGAAAGTATGCCGGCAGGACTGGACTGGGATGCGTGGTTGGGCCCTGCCATGAACCGGGACTACAGTCATCATTACTTGCCAAGACTCTGGCGCAGTTGGTATGAATTTGGGAATGGCCTCCTGGGAGATTGGGCCTGCCATACTTTAGACGCTCCTTTTTGGGCTTTGGATCTGGGAATGCCAACTTCCGTAAGCTCCATATTTCGTGCACCGGCTCCAAAGGGTAGACATTTTGTATCCGACCATTCGCATTTGCAATTCAACTTTGCAGCACGCGGAGACAAGGCCCCAGTCCGTCTTCATTGGATGGAAGGAGGACTCAAACCTGCCAATCGACCAGAATGGGGTCTGGATGAATTGCCCAATTCGGGCATGATCATGGTCGGCAGCAAGCAGTCACTGATGACTGGTGGGCGACCAAATAAACCACAATTATTGGTTTCGGAAGAAGAGTGGACGGCTTTCAAAGAGAATATGCCCTCACCAACTATTCCGCGAGTAGGGGAAGAGGATCCTCAAGGAGAGTGGATCAATGCCATTAAAGGTAATGGGCCAATGCCTGGATCTACCTTCGACTATGCCTCCGATCTGACTGAAATGGCCCTGGTAGGCGTGCTCGCTCAAAGACTCCACCTAAATATTGAATACGATGCCGTCCAAATGAAAGTGACCAATCACGAAGGGCTGGATCAATTCATTAAAGAGCCGGTTCGCGAAGGTTGGTCTTACGGGGAGGATCTGTGGAAGTAATAGATGGTGAAGCTTCAACACAAATTCATCTACCAAAGGTTTTTTACATTCCGATTCTTTGATCCCTGGTAGGGATGTAAAGGGGATCAGCTTTTTTTCTTCTTTATAACAACATTTAGCCTAAATATTTTTTGTAAGCTTAACGATTTGTTATTGAATTATTTGTCGTTAATCCTGTGCATTGGGGATGACATAGCAGGCAAATAAATAATTTTTAATGGTCGCATTAAAACATACATTAGAGTCAATGAATATAAATCAACTAAATCCAGAATCAAACACGGAGCTCCACCCTTTGAAATACCCACTTGGGTTTAAAATCAAATTATAGCCGCAAGTCAACAAGTGATTTTATAATTTTTAAAATCACCGTTTATGAAAATTAGCCATATCCTGCTGCTCATTACGTCAGTAATGTTCAGTATAGGAAATATAAGCGCTCAGAAATTATTGAGCGGATCGGTCCTCTCCGATGGAGAGCCTCTCATCGGGGCCACCATACTTGTCAAAAATTCTTCAATTGGTACAACAACAGATTACGAGGGCTTTTTTGAGTTATCAGTCCCTGAAGATGCCGAAAAGCTGGTAGTGTCCTATACCGGTTATAGTACAAAGGAATACGTGATTGGAAATCAAACCAAATTTGAAATCACACTGGAATCAGATCAGGTAGTGTTGGGAGAAGTAGTCGTGACTGCTCTAGGTATTGAGCGGGAAAAGAAAGCCCTCGGTTACGCAGTTCAAGATGTAAAAGCAGAAGAACTGGTAGAGTCCAGATCTACCAATGTGGTCAATAGTTTATCGGGCCGGGTGGCTGGTATTCAAGTTACTGCAGCTAATGCCCCCGGGGGAGGATCCCAAGTGACCATTCGGGGCAATGCTTCGATCCTGGGTAATAATCAACCCCTATATGTGATCGATGGCGTACCTATGGAAGGGGATTTTGCCGTTGCGTCCGGAAGTACATCCGAAACGAGAGAGGCGAATATTTATGGTGGTGGAATCTCGGAGATAAGTCCAGACAATATTGAGTCGATTTCCGTACTGAAAGGCGCCAATGCCGCTGCACTCTATGGATCCCGAGCAGCTAACGGAGTCATCATCGTAACCACTAAAAATGGAGCTGGGCAAAAGGGAATAGGTTTGGAATACAATGCAAATGTGACTTTCGAACGGCCATTTGTAGTCCCGGAATTTCAGAATACCTATGGCGGTGGTAATGGATATGTCACCTGGTATACGGATGGCCGAAACGGAGGTATTGTGGATGGCAAGGAGATCGAGCAGTTCCGTACGGTTTACCCAAATGCTCCACTGGTAGGTACGGCTGGAGTCGACGAGAGTTGGGGGGCACCAATGGATGGCCGATTGGTCCGTCACTGGTGGACAGGGGAAGAATTGGCACCTTTGAATCCCGTTCCAGATAGTTGGGAAAACCTCTGGGAAACCGGTTCAACCCAAAACCATAATGTTGCGATTTCCGGTAGCAATGATTTTGGAAGTTTTCGTTTTTCTTTCGGTCGAACGGATCAGGAAGGGATTCTATTCAATAATGATTTTTATCGGAATAACTTCCGCTTGAACAGCAGCATGAATGCAACGCCGTGGCTGACGGTTAGTGTGAGCGGTGGATACATCAAGTCGGGATCGGACAATCGTCAGCAGCCT
Organism: Saprospiraceae bacterium; assembly: GCA_028284395.1. Taxonomy (GTDB): domain Bacteria; phylum Bacteroidota; class Bacteroidia; order Chitinophagales; family Saprospiraceae; genus JANQRV01. Next base: position 885 of record JANQRV010000403.1, on the reverse strand, counting down.
GTTTTTTGGGAACCCCAAACATGGCATCATCGCCATGATGACTGGGGCTTGTTGAAAGATTGGAAAGATTATATGGATGTACACATTACCAGAGAAGGAGATACTTATCCATATGCAAACTGGCAACATTCCTTCGCCTTGAATCGGTTCTATGAGCAAGAATTCTTGACCAATTCCAACGATAAAGACCGCTTTTTGGGAAATGTATCCTTTAATATCAAATTCACCGATGCTCTTAGTTTGATGCTGCGAACGGGTACGGACCTTTGGACGGACACCCGCATTGCCGTCACCAGAAATGAAAGAATTAAAAGTGGGGTAGCCAGGAGCCAATCCTTCGAAGAAGAGGTTTTAAGAAGACAAGAAACGAATTCCGACTTCATTCTTACTTATAATAAGTATTTCGGAGAGAAATTCTCCGTCAATGCACAGGTCGGGGGCGCACATCGTACGAACTATTACAAGCGAAATTATACCGGTGTGAATGATGTTACCATCAATGGCTTGTACAATGTTGCAAATAATGCTTCGACGAATACCGATAGAAGTAGAATCGAAGAGAAGGAAGTACAAAGTGTATTCGGTGCGATGAGCTTTGGTTTTAATAACTATCTCTACCTCGATGTAACAGCACGAAATGATTGGTCCAGTACGCTGCCGGTTAACAACAATTCCTACTTCTATCCATCGGTATCTCTGAGCGGTATTTTGACGGACATGTTTGATATCAGTTCCAATTTCCTGTCCTATGCTAAAGTTCGCGCCAGTTGGGCGAAGGTGGGTAATGACACGGACCCCTATAAGTTGGCACAGGTATTTTCACCTCAGGACCCTTGGAACAGTTCTACTCCCGTGTTTTCAGAAAACCGGGAGATCGCCAATAGT
>JANQRV010000354.1 GCA_028284395.1 Saprospiraceae bacterium | reverse complement strand
GATGTGGTGCGATCCGTTTCCTCTGGGGTAAACGATTTCTTTGCCCGTCGTAAAATGACAAGATCGAATGGTAATATACTCCGAATCAAGGAGGGCAATGACGTGGCGCCAGCAGTTTCTGAAGACAATGTTCTCGATGGATATCCAGGAACAATTTTTCAGTTGAATGCCCGGTTTCTCTGCCCCTAGAGACGGATTGCTACCTCCGTCAATCACCGCGAAATTCTCCGGTTCGACCGCCCAACTTCTCAGTACAATGGGCAGGTCGGGGTTGCCGCTCTTTTTTTCAAGGAAAGGGGATCCAGTGAATCGGCCCGGTAGTAAAAACAGGGTGTCGCCAGGTTCGGCCAATTCGAACCCTTTTTGAATAGTGGCCAACGGTAGGTCGATCACCGACCCTGGACTGGAGTCGCTACCACCGGGAGCAATGAAGTAATTGGTGGCATGACCACTGAAGCAGGTGCAAATGAATAGCAATGGGAGAACTCTCATGGTACAAAGATCTGGAAAATCTAAAGAAAGTACTTTTTTTTTATATCTTTGGAAAGGAGGCAGTCAATGCGCTCGAACAACTTTTTAGTATCCTCCGAATAAAAAATCACCTGTTGTGAAAGTACCCTTTCACACTAGTTCTTTTAAGCATAGATTCATGCTTTAACCTAACAAATAACTTACACAAAACACCGTTGGCTATTCTGATCCTAATGGAAGGTAAATCCATATAGTTAAGTAGCGACACTATTTGACTATTCAGCGATTTATGTAAGTCACATAGTAGCTGTTTGATTTAGGATCTTCAATACCTCTCATGGAGCATCTTCGCCTGCCTGGCTGCTGTGTTGCAAACAGGCCTAAACTTGTTATTCACCAGATTTTCAATCGTTTTACAATCACAAAAGTTCATTGAACATGAATTACTTATTGCAAACTAGAAAGCTAACCAAGACAAGGAGCAAACCAAGACTATTTTTGGTCTTCTCCATTTTCCTCTCACTTGCCTGGGGACTGCCTCCGCACCTGCTTGCTTCAACAGCGGCGGCGGAAGATGCAGTGACCATTACCGGTACGGTGACGGATGCGGAGGGACTGGGGTTGCCGGGAGCAACCATCCTCGAAAAAGGTACGGGCAATGGAACCGCGACCGATGTTTCGGGTAATTTTACTTTAGAAGTGGCCGATGCCGATGCCATTCTGGTGGTATCCTTTACCGGCTATGAATCGAAGGAAGTGCCGTTAAATGGACAAACCACCATCGATATTCAGCTACTGGAAAGTGCCGAAGAACTCAGCGAAGTAGTAGTTATTGGTTATGGTACACAAAGAAGGAAGGACCTTACCGGTTCGATCGTAAGTGTCGATATGGCAGAAAAGAGCAAGTCCGCCAATGTCGACATCGCTCAAGCGCTGCAGGGTTATGCGGCTGGGGTCAATGTTGGCGTAACGACCCAGGCGGGTGGATCGCCTGACATTCAAATTAGGGGCCAGAATTCGTTGACGGGATCACAGTCACCTCTGATCATTTTAGATGGCATCATTTACAATGGCGCCCTTTCCAACATCAGCGTGAGTGATGTTGAGAACATCGATGTACTGAAAGACGCCAGTGCTGCCGCGGTATACGGAGCTCGGGCTTCCAATGGTGTCATCATCATTACCACTAAAAAAGGTAAAACGGAAAAACCTACCATTACTTTTAACTCGTATGTGGGTACCCAGGATCTGGCGGATACCGATGCGACAAATATCATGAATGGGGAGCAGTTCCTCGAACGTCTGATCGATTATGCCCACCAGGAGCAACTTTACGGCTGGTACAACCGCTGGCAAGAGCGAGGAGGAGAAGATCCGACGGATTTGAGGCCGGAGCGCCCCAACCCGACCTCCATCGAAGACCGCGCCGTTTTCCTCAGATCTACCGAAGAGCAGGATAACTTCCGGGAAGGACAGGAGATCAACTGGATTGATCAAACACTGAGAGAATCGGCTTTTATCCAGAATTATGACCTCAGCGTTTCCGGTCGTACCGGAAAATCGTCGTATTACATCTCCGGTACTTATACCGAACAGGAAGGGTTGCAAGTAAACGACCAATTTGAAAGGGCCACCGTACGGGCCAACTTTGACACCGACATTACCGACTGGTTGAGCGTCGGCCTGAACACCGCTTATTCTTTCCGGGATTATTCCGGGATTAATGCCCGCCTGGACTGGGCGCTCGATGCCAGTCCGTGGGGAGACCTGAGGCTGCCGGATGGCAATTTCACCGATGTGGTTGGTGAAGATGGTATTATTGAAAACCCTTTGACCAATACGCCTTCGCTGAACGATGACTTACGGGATAATATCTTTCTGGCGGTAAAAGCCAAAGTGGAAATTCCTTGGATAAAAGGTCTGGGGTATGAGTTCAACTTCTCCAATACGGTCGATATCCGACGAAATTTCACTTATAATCAGTCCTTTACCAGAGCGGGTATCGCAAACACTGGGCAGGCAAATCGGGAAAACCATCACAACACCTCCTGGTTGATGAATAGCTTATTGACTTACAGCAACTCTTTTGCCGGTAAGCACAAAATTGATGTCACGCTATTGGCCAGCCGGGAAAACCAGAAGTTTACCCTTACCGAATTGACTTCCACCGGATTTGACATCGAGAGCTCCGGGTTTAATCTGCCTTCACTAGGGCTCAACCAAATAGTCAATAGTGGTAATGCCGAAGAACAGGACCGGATTGCCTATATGGCCCGGGCCATCTACACGTTCAACAATCGGTACATCTTGACCGGTACCATTCGGAGAGATGGTTTTTCAGCATTTGCCACCAATAACAAAACAGCAACCTTCCCATCCGTTTCTTTGGCTTGGGTGCTTTCCGAAGAGAGCTTCTTGCAGAACGTTAGCTGGCTAGAGTTCTTGAAAGCCAGAATTTCCTACGGTGAAAACGGAAACGACGGTGTTCCACGCTTTGCCAGTTTTGCAACGGTAGCGATCAACAGTACCATCATCGGAGACCAGGTTGTTACCGAGTATCGCCCAAATCGACTGGGGAACCCGGACCTGAAGTGGGAAACGACTACTTCCCTGAATTTTGGTCTTGATTTCAGTGTGTTCGACGATCGCATCGGAGGTAGCATCGACGTCTATACCGCCGAAACCGAAGACGTAATTGTACAGCGAAGCCTTCCGCGGGCGACGGGTTTTACCAATATATTGACCAATATCGGTTCCGTAGAGAATCAAGGAGTGGAAATCACCCTCCGTACGACCAACGTCGAAACCGGCGACTTTAGGTGGACCTCCAACTTCGCCTTTTCGCTCAACCGCAATAAACTGACCCGATTGCTCGGAGGCGAAAATGATTTCGATCTCGGAAACCAATGGTTTACCGGCGAACCCATCAATGTATTCTTTGGCTATGTCAACGAAGGTGTCGTATGGACAGAAGAAGAGTTTTTCAATACCGGTACGCCGGAAAACTTTTTCCCCGGCCACTTCAAGCTAAGAGACATTACGACCTCTGACGGCAACAGCGATTTACATCCGGACGATGACCGGACCATCCTGGGCTACGAAGATCCCAATTACCGCCTGGGGATTGGCAATACCATTACCTATAAAAACTTCACGCTTAACTTCTTTATCAACACCATCCAAGGTGGCAACGACTTCTTCCTTGGAGACCCCGGCAACCTCATCTCCGGTGGTACGGATATCTCGGGAAGACGCTTGAATCGCCCGGCAGTTAGACAGTATTGGACCCCTACCAACGGCGTTACCAATGCTCCGGGTATGTTTTGGAGCCAGCCGCTCAACGGGCCACTGTTGCTCGATCGCAGCTTCGTCCGGTTACAGGACGTGACATTGTCTTATAACCTCGGACAAAAATTGTTGAGTAAGTGGCGCTTAGGTGGACTAACGGTTTATGTGAGCGGAAAGAACGTATTTACCCTTACCGATTGGACAGGTTGGGACCCAGAGGTAGTTAACAACCAAAGAAATGCAGTTGATCCAGGTCCTGACGATGACCCAAATACGCTAAATAGAGTACGTCCTTTGCCGAGAACAATCCTGGCGGGCTTCAATGTTAGCTTCTAATCACAATAATGGTACATCCTTAAAATTTAGCAATAATGAACCTCAATAAATATATATACAATAGATCGATATTAACTCTGTGCCTCTTGGTGTTTGGGTTTTTCTCCTGCGATGAGGACAGCATCCTGGAAGAAATTCCCCTGGACACCCTGACCACAGCCAACCTTTACAGCAGTGTCTCGGAACTCGAACTGGCGGTGCATGGACTCCATGATCGCACCAGGGATCGATTTTTCTACGACGGTAACCCCATGATGACGGTACTGGTGGGTGGCAATGGTGCCGATTTAAGCTACAATGGAGAAAATCCCGCCGGTAGTGCATTCTTGACCGACTATCCTTCACAATTGGTTCCGGCCAATGATGGCAGAGTGCGTCGGTATTGGGAACGCGGATTCGAGATCATCCAGATGGCAAACGTTTTGCTGGACGCGATTGAAGGCATCGGACCGGATGATCCCAACTTTGCCGGAGAGGAGGAACAGCTTGCTATAATCGCCGGGGAAGGTCGATTCTTCCGGGCTTTTATGTATCGTACTTTGGTCGCTCTTCACGGAGGTTTACCGATTTTTGAAGATGCCGTCGCTTCTCCCAGGACGGACCTGGTACGGGCATCCGAAGAAGAAACCTATAACTTCATCATTGCCGATCTTGAATTTGCGGCCAACAATCTGCCCATTCCGGGGGAGGGAGCAGCGCAAGGTCGCATCACGCGCGGCGCGGCCCGTCACCTATTGGCCGAAGTATACAACACTGTTGGCCGATACGACGATGCCATCTCCATGGCCAGTTCAGTCATCAACGATTTCGGCTACGACCTGATGCGGGTTCGTTTTGGATCGCGTTTCAACGACAACGATCCCGTATTGCAGGATACCACCGATTCGAGAGGAGACGTATTCAATGATTTATTCCTTTTTGGCAACCACAACCTACCGGAAAACACCGAAGATATTTGGGTAATTCAAAGCGAGCCGCTCACACTTGTCAACACCATCGACGGGCGGCATCCCGGAGAGCGGGCTTTCGGGCCGGCCTATCACCGATTGGGTACGGGCCCCGATGGAATACGCGCCATCAAAGGACCAAATTTCGACTTGTTTATGCCGCAGTTTGGACGTCCGGTAGCCTGGGCAAAACTAACCAATTATGCTGCCTACGACATCTGGAAAGGCGATTGGGACAACGATATCCGCAATTCCAACCACAATATTTTCAGAACCTGGAGGTACAACAACCCGGAGTCTAAATGGAACGGCCGTTTGATCCGCCCGGCAGTTGACTGGCTGGAAAGAGAAGACAATGCCGATCCCGATTCACCACTCAAATTGGATGCCAACGGCAATACGACCAATCGTAAGAGCGATGCCACCATTCGAAACGATACGATCCAATACTTATGGCCGTACTACATGAAAATTGCTGCTCCCAATCAGCACTTCAGCCAGCTCAACCGCGAAGGTGGTGGATTTAGCAACAACGATCACTATGCCTTCCGTTTGTCCGAAACTTATCTGCACCGGGCAGAAGCCCATATGAGAAAAGGCGATTTGGCCAGCGCTGCTGCCGACATCAACGTCATTAGAGAACGCGCCGGCGCTACACCCGTTGCTCCCGCTGACGTAAACCTCGATTATCTCCTGGACGAACGCGTAAGAGAACTATACGGCGAAGAATGGAGATTGGTAACTTTGATGAGACTCCGCGAGGTGGATGGTGTCAATGTATACGTAGAACGTACCCGCCGCTTTTACGACAATGACCAAGCGATCGGCGGTACAGGAGCCGGTATTCAGGATTTCAACCGTTTGTGGCCAATCCCGCAGTCGGAAATCGACTTGAATATTGATGCTGTTTTGGAACAGAATCCTGGGTATAACTAACTAGTTCGAAGTTCCGAGTTCGAAGTTCGAGGTTCCGGGTTAGGCAGTCTAAACCCGGAACTTCGAACCCAGAACTTCGAACCTTCAATTAACGATTGATCCGAAACCCCAAATTAAAAGTAGAAGCCCGTCCATTGTTATTGGCCAAAAACTGATTGGTAAAGGCCGTATAGAGCAGCTCCACCTCCAATTGGGGCGTAAATTGATACTTCAGGCCAATCCCGCCCTGGAAAAAGTAATCGAAATCTTGCTGCCAGTATGGTGAATAGTTGGCGAGGGCATAGATCGTTGTCTTCGGATTGGGGAAATAACTGAGAATGCCCGTCACCGGAGTGGAGAAACGGTTCAGGTCCCCTTCGTCGCGGTTGCCAATGTCTTCCAGGAAGAAATCCAATTCTGTAAAAAGGGAAAAATTGTCTCCGATCGAAAGATCGTTAAACAATTGGGTCAGCCACGACGCTCCGTCAAAATCCAGAAAAGTTTTGTCTTCCGTCCCTTCCAAATCTCGACCCAGTGGAAACCAAAAGGCACTTTGTATGGAGAAATTCGGCAGGAATTGAGTCGGCGACCAGCGGATTTTGGGGCCGACATTGGTAATACCCTGGCGACTGTTGGTGCCATCCACCCGTCTTAGTAAACGGAGGGGAGATGCCGGTAGGTCGTCATTGCGTACCCGGCGATAACGGAGGTCGAAACCTGCATTGAAGCGATTGCTCACTCCGTATACCACGCTGTAAGTGGTCGTGAAAAAATTGGAACGTTGGCCACTGCTTTCCCCATTGCCTACGCGTTGTGTGTATAAATTGTAAAAAGATTTGCTTTCCAAGGTCCCCTTCGGTATGGTGGCGGATACTACATAGCGGTTCTGGTTGTTGCTTTGAATGGTTGCTGTGCCTTGATCGGGTTGTTCGTTCAAAGACCAGTCGTAGGTATAGTATCCAATTTCGTAGTCGGAGGGAATTGTGGTCCTGCGATAGCGGTTGATGTATTGCAAGGCACTTTCTTTGCTGCCTCCGAAATCTCCTTTATACCAATTGAAGATTTGCGACAGAGATACCTTGCGCTTTTCATCATCTACTTGGATGAAATTCGGGTCGTTCAGAGCTAGTCTCGTTTGTTGCTCTAATTGCTCGTTCAGCAATTCGGGACGGTAGGCAAAGTCGACAATGGGAGGGCAACCCATGGCGCCGCATACCAAGACGAAATGATAACGGGGATCCGGATAGCCTTTGAGTAAATACTCTTTTTCAATGGTATTCAGAGACACGGTTTTGCCAGCTAGTTTCAATTTTTTGCCGGCGAAGAAGCCCACTTCATTAAACACGGAAGGAAGTGGGTAGTTGTTGACAACTCTCCGGATGACCAATAGATTATAGGCATTGATGTAAAAGGCAATGACCTCCTGTTCGGTTAACCCGGATAGGTCGGCGGTCGCCAACTTATTAACCACTTGCTCATAAGACGCATCGTCTACCAATGAGGCATAATCTACCAAGCCACCTCTTACCGTTTTTTTGAAAAGGGCGTCGACTTCATCAAAGAATTGCCGGTCAATGGTTGTTTGGGCATGGCTTAAACCCAAGGGCCAGCCAACGATTAGTAGAAGGGCGATAATATTTTTCATCGTTTCGTTTTTCCACAAAATTAGGTGGAACGACAGGGGGAATCATCGCGGATTTATGTAGAAACTATCACGTATTTGTAACAAAAGTTTCATGGGCGGGAATGACTAATTTCACAGGTTTACTCAAAAAATGAAGGAGTTGGTTCTCGTGAACCAACTCCCGGTAAATTAAAACATTGCAAAAGTGAAAACAATGGTTTGTTATTTACCACCTTCACCTCCGGCTTGGGGAGACATCATAATCGGCATATCTCCGTCAGAGATGACAATTTTCGTGTTCGGTGATTTGGCCAACTCCAGGAAGGCCTCGATCGATTTAAACTGAAGTACTTGAGCATCCAGACCTTCTGAGATGATCTTTTGAGCATCTCGGACTCCTTCTGCTTCTATGCGCTTCCGCTCGGCTTCCCTCTTTTCTTCCTGCAAGACAAACTCCATTCGCAGTGCCTGTTGCTCGGCTTCCAGTTTTTCTTCGATGGCCCGGGCCAGATTGGGCGGCAATTGAATGCTCTTGATCAAAACGGCTTCGATTACGATTCCTTTACCGTCCAGTAAGGTAGTCATCTGACTGGCAATTTCTTTTTCGATCGTCCCTCTTTGCCCCGTATGCATGTCTTTGGCGTAGAATCGGGAGGTGACATCGGCAATGGCCGACCGGAAGACCGGTAGTATAACATTCCGTTCGTATTCCCGCCCGACGTTTCGCAATAATTCCGGTGCATCCTTGGCTATAATGTTGTACAGAATAGAAATCTCTGCTCCGATATTGAGCCCTTCCTTAGAAGGTAACCTAAGTGCTACTTCCAGGTTCTCGGTCTGGATCGGTACTTTGACGAAAGTCGAAGTCAATGGATTAAAAACCCTCAATCCTTCTGTATAAGCCTGATCGGAATACTTGCCAAATGTCCGCTTTACACCGACCTCCCCTTGGCGGATCACCGCACAACTGGACAAGAAAACGGAAAGGGAGAGGATCGCTAACAATTTTGTTTTCTTCATTGTAATTGGTTTTAATTGTTGGACTAAAGAAATGATTGATCGAATGAGAAGTGGGTATGGCAAGGAGAGGGCGAGACCGGCTTTCCGGCGCCAACGCCCCTCCAAGCACACACTCACTACGAAGACAGTCAGGGTATCTCTTAGGCTTCTTCACACTAAACTCTTAATCCGATACAAGTAGCCCTTGAAATGCCGCTATATAGGCATCTCCCTCCACTTATTTAGATAGAGACCCTTTCAGACTGTTCGCTGTGCGACTGCCTTCTGGTGAATTTTCTACTTCAGAACCATATAGATTGTAAATGGCCTTTCTCAGTTTTTTTCGCGCCTGAAAGACGCGGCTTTTTACAGTGCCGATCGGAATGTTCAGCTCCTCTGCAATTTCGTTGTAAGAATATCCTTCCAGGGCCATGAGAAAAACCAGATGCAACGGACGTTCCAATGCATTGACCTGATTGTTCAACTCATCGTATTCCACCTGGACTTCCCCCTCATTTTGCACGGAGTTGGCAAGCGAATCAATCAAATGAGCGTTCACATTTCCATCCTGGTGCTTTAGAATTCTCTTTTTCTTCCGATAAGCATTTAAAAAAGTATTGCGCATGATTGTCATAAGCCAGCTTCTCAAATTTGTGTTGGTCCTGAATTGATGGAAGTTCTTTATGGCCCGGTAGGCCGTTTCCTGGAATAGATCGCAGGCATCTCCCGGATCTTTGGTTAAGCGGAAAGCATAATTCCTTAATGCGGTTTCGTATTTGCCGAGTCCTAAGGTTAAATCAATCGCTTTCATATTTAATAGCTTTGTTATCTGGTGTGATAGTTTTACTATTAAGACGATTGATTTGCAAATTTGTTCATAGAAAAGATAAAAATGGATTAAAATAAAGGTTGGGGACCTACAAAACCTTGAGATTGGCCAGGTTTTCTCAGCCCAATTCTTAACAAAATTAATACGTCAAAGCAATACTGTTAATTATTAATTAAGAAGGAAATTATTCCGATCAAATCGAGTTTATAAACAACGGCAACCATAGTTTAATTTACCATAACCAAATGAATCTTATCATGAAAAAACCAAATTTTTCACAAACACATCTTAGTACCCTTATTAAAGTTCCTTTTCTTGTTATTGCCTTATTTTTCATGCTTTTTATCACTCCCAATCGAAGTATTGCCCAAGAGTTCAGAGCTTTTAGTGCTTTACAATTTCTCGGAGAGATCAATGGAGGTTTTTCGGGGGCTGGTCTTGGGTTTGAAAGCGCGGTTGGCCGGCATCTTTCCTTAGCTGCCGATCTAGCGCTGGGTTTTCAATCCGTTGGATCAACAGTGACGATACAGCCCGCTGTTTTGTTTTATCCGAAAGAAGATCAGCGCGGCGTTTTCTTCGGTCCCAGCTTTAAGTACATTTTGCTGGATGAAAAAGGTGAAAATGCCCGGTATGCCGATAAATTGTATGCGTTGGGATTTTCGGTAGGCGTTAAAACAAAAATCCGCAATGGGCCGATGCTTTTCCTTATGGTGAATCCGCACAAAACGGTTGGTGGTCCTAATGAAAGTGATGTAGCTGGTATCAGTGGACAACTCGGTCTCAGTTTTAAGCTGTAAAAAAGACATCGTACCCCTGCTTAAATTACAATTGTTCCAATACCTCCGATAAAGCTTTGTAGATCAGGGGGCCGGTCTCGGGGCCCATTGAGTTTTCTTCTCCGTAGGTATCGCTTTCATCCAGGTACAGCCAGGGAGCTTCGTTATCCCATTCGCTTTTGGGAATGATGTAACCGATTTCGTCATTGGCGAGGCCGAGAAAAAATTTATAGGGCCCTTTCATTTTTTGTTCCAGCGGTGGAACCTCCACCGGCTCGATCGCGAAATCCTGTCCGGGGGGGCTTT
>JANQRV010000353.1 GCA_028284395.1 Saprospiraceae bacterium | reverse complement strand
GCCGTAGCATTAGTTGCCCGCGAGCAGACCGCCATGCAAAAATTGATTTTTGACTGTGCTCGCCTTCACCTGGATCACATTGCCGGAGGTGATCCATTTGAAATGGGGGGTTCCCGCCCACTGGATTTCGGGCATTGGGCTGCTCATAAACTGGAGCAATTGACCAACTATGAGCTGAGGCACGGCGAAGCAGTTGCAATCGGCATCGCGCTTGATACGACTTATTCTTATCTCCATGGCCTTTTAGACCGACCGTCCTGGGAACGGGTTATCCATTTAATCAAAAGATTAGGGCTTGATATATACTCTCCTCTTTTGGAACAGCAAGACCATGGCACCTTCGAAGTCATCAGGGGTTTAGAAGAATTCCGCGAACACTTGGGCGGTCAATTGACCATCATGTTGATTGCTGAGCTTGGTCGTGGCGTCGAAGTCAATGAAATGAATGAACAAACCATTTTACGATCTATAGCCAGTCTTAAAGAAGCGAATATGAGTTTGGCAACCAATTGATCCACTAAGAAAAGACCTCATGCGACTCAATCCACAGACCCACCTTACTTATTGTACCAATATTCATGCTAGTGAAGACTGGCCGGGAATGTGGGAAAGCCTAAAGGCTTATGCGTTGCCCCTCTCGAAAGATTTAGCGAAAGGTAAATCCTTTGGTATTGGCCTTTGGCTGTCGAATCGCGCCAGCCAAGAGCTATTAGCCTCCGAACAACTTCCCGAATTCAAACAGTGGCTGAATAGCAACGGCTTATACGTATTTACCTGCAATGCTTTCCCCTACGGAGGATTTCACCGGCAGGTGGTCAAAGACAAGGTACACCATCCCGATTGGCAAAGCCGGGATCGCCTGCTCTATACCAAAAGAATCATCGATATCTTGTCGGAGTTGTTGCCCGAAGGCGTGGAGGGTGGATTGTCAACTTCTCCGCTTACCTATAAACATTGGTTGAAAACAGCGGCCGAGAAGGAAAGGGCTTTTCAAGTGGCTACACAGCATATCCTACAAGTAGTTGAACACCTGCATGACATCCATTGGAGAAAAGGACAGGTCATCCATCTTGACATTGAGCCCGAGCCCGATGGATTGATTGAAAACACCAAAGAAGTACTCGATTACTATCAGAATTATTTGATCCCGGCCGGACATGCCTATTTTGCGGGCAAGATACCTAGCCAACGAATCGAAGAGGTCCTCCTGCGTCACATTACGATTTGCTATGACGTATGCCATTTTGCGGTAGCTTACGAGGAGCCATCACAGGCCATTCCCAAGATGTTGGCACAGGGCATCCGTATTGGAAAAGTGCAGATCAGTGCAGCCTTAAAGGCGGGATTAGCAGAGAACCCCCTGGATCGGTCCGACATATTGGCCGCATTCAATCAATTTAACGAAAACACTTATTTACACCAGGTAATCGCCCGGCGAAGAGATGGTTGTCTGGTACAATTTCCAGACCTTACACCAGCCTTGGCAGTCATTGAAAACCCTGATTTTGCCGAATATCGAACCCACTATCACGTACCACTTTTCATTGATCGATATGGATTACTGGAATCTACCCAGGAGGACATTGTAAAGGCCCTCTCATTCTTTGCAGAACAACCCTTTACCAACCATCTCGAGATCGAGACCTATACCTGGGAAGTACTCCCGAAAGAGCTTCAACTAGACCTGAAAAGTTCGATTGAGAGGGAAGTGAATTGGGTTTTGAATCAGCTAAAGCACTAAGATCAAATATCACTATCTTTGTGCACATTGTCGTTTATCTCTAACTTAACAGAACAGATGTATTCAGCTCTCACCTTTGTCAGTCGGTACGGCAGGATCTGCTTTGCCCGTCTTTTTTGTACCGTCAGTTTTCTCATTTTCTGCACTATTAGTTCAGCACAGGGAAGTCGCCTTCTCCGGCAACCGACCATCAGTCAATCGGAGATCGCTTTCGTTTACGGTGGTGATTTGTGGCTTGTCAGTAGGGATGGTGGCCCGGCTCAAAGACTTACAAGTACCCCGGCGGTAGAAAGTCATCCTCACTTTTCTCCCGATGGCCAGTGGATTGCGTTTAGTTCTAACCGGGCGGGAACGACCTCGGTTTATGTCGTCTCCAGAGAAGGCGGTACTCCCAAGCGGTTGACCTGGTATCCTTCCGGCTCTTTTGTTCGCGGTTGGTCTGCGGACGGCAAACGAATACTCTATGCAACCGCTCGGGAAACAGCGCCTTCCAATTATCGGCGCCTGTGGACGGTCTCCGTCACGGGCGGACCTTCCACCAGACTGCCCGCTCCTTGGGCCAACGATGGTTCCTATGCTCCGGATGGAAAAAAAATGATCATCGACCGTATGAGTAGATGGGACTCCGAATGGCGTGCCTATCGAGGGGGACAAAATACCCCCTTGGTTTTGTTCGATCCGGTGAGTCTTGAGGAAACCCTTTTGCCCAATGAACGCACCACTGATGTACAGCCAATTTGGCTCGGCAACAAAATATATTTCCTTTCCGATCGGGATTGGACGATGAACATATGGCACTACGATACCATAACCAAACAGATCGAACAATTGACCAACTTCAAAAACGAAGACATCAAATGGCTCGACGGACGAGGTAGCACTTTGGTTTATGAGCGGCAGGGCTATTTGCACCTGTATGACCTGAAGGAAAGAAAGTCTACTCAGTTGGAAATCATCGTTCGCGGTGATTTTCCATGGGCGGAAACTAAATGGGAAGATGTCAGCAAAAACATTTCGGCAGCAGGCCTCTCTCCCAGTGGTAAAAGAGCAGTTGTTCAAGCCCGGGGTGAAATTTTCACCATTCCGGTGGAAAATGGGGATGTACGCAATATGACCCGTAGTTCACATGCTGCCGACCGAGCTCCGATTTGGTCACCGGACGGTAGTCAAATTGCCTGGTTTTCGGATGAAGGTGGACAAGGATACGCGTTAAAAATTTCTGCTCAGGATGGGCTTACTCCACCAGAAACCATTTCCATAGGCGTATCTAGAATGGCTTGGTCACCAACTTGGTCACCGGATGGGAAACGCATTGCCTTTACCGATGACGATGTTCGGATCCGCATCGTTGATATAGATACCAAAACTATTTCAACAATTGATGAAGGGGGCATTAATCTGGAAAGAGGATCGATGGGGCTTACCTGGTCTCCGGATTCACAATGGCTCGCCTATGCAAAAACCGGAAGTAATAACTTTCGGCGCATTGCTATTTGGTCGGTGGAAGACGGTCAGGTCAGATACTTGACGGATCAATTGGCCAATGCCTTTTCACCAGCATGGGATCGCGACACCAAACACCTCTATTTTTTAGCAAGTACCGATCTCGCACTTGGCTCGGGCTGGGCCAATACCAGTGCAATGAATGCCAGGCCCGCTTACGGCGCCTACGTCGTCGTACTACCCAGTGACGTAGCCTCTCCCTTCCTTCCAAAAAGTGATGAAGAACCCGAAAAACCGGTCGATAAGAAAGAAAAGTCGCCAGAGAAAAAGGAGGACAAACCCAAAGAGGACAAGCCCCAAAAGGATACCGTCAAGATAGATTGGGAAAACATCGATCGCCGCACCATCGCTCTTCCCATCCCCGTTAGAAACTACAATCAAATCCTCAGCGGTCCAAAGGGAGTGATTTTCATCGGCGAAAGAGTACCGCAAAAAAGGGGGATTGCTCTGAAGAAATTCAGCCTTAAAACCAAAAAGGCGGTAGAATTTGCCGGCGGGGTTCGCGGAGCTTACATTTCCGCCGATGGCAAAAAAATGTTGATCCGGGAGGGCAATAACTGGAAATTGGCCGACACTGGTGGAGCCAATGCCAAAACAGCAAAATCTTTGAAAGTCAATCTGCAACTAAAACTGGACCGAAAAAAAGAGTGGCGGCAGATATTTGACGAAGCATGGCGCTATGAACGCGATTATTTCTACGACCCCAATATCCATGGGCGAGATTGGGATGAAGTATTCGAAAGATATTCTCCGCTGGTCGAACACATACAACATCGAAGCGACCTCTCCTATATCCTGGATCAAGTAAATGGCGAGTTATCGGTCGGTCATAGTTTTGTTTTCGGCGGGGATTTCCCAAAGGTGGAATCGAATAAAGTGGGTTGCCTGGGGGCAGACCTTATTGCCGAAAATGGCCATTGGAAAATACAGCGCATTTATACATCCGAAAGCTGGAACCCCAGTTTAAAAGCACCGTTGGACCGACCGAAAATGAAGATCAAAGAAGGACACTACATCGTTGGCATCGACATGGAAGAACTGACCGCAGCGGACGATCCCTACCAACTATTGGATGGTACCGTGGGCAAACAAACCATTCTATTCATCAACGATCGGCCCGGTCGGGAAGGAGCCTGGAAAGAAATTGTCAAACCCATTTCGAACGAGTTCGCTCTGAGACAAAGAGCCTGGGTAGAAGACAATCGCCGGATGGTTGACAAGCTCTCGAATGGAAAACTTGCCTACGTTTGGGTGCCCAATACTGCCGGGCCAGGCGTTGTTTCCTTTAACCGTTACTATTTCGCGCAGCAGGACAAAGCCGGAGCAGTGATCGATGAACGATTTAATGGCGGAGGACTTTTGGATGACTACATGGTTGACCTTATGACTAGAAAGGTTAGAGCAGCCATCACCAATGAAACGCCCAAAGGAAAACCCTTTCGTTTACCAGCGGGCATTCTCGGACCTAAGGTGCTATTGATCAATGAATTGGCAGGTTCAGGTGGCGACTTCTTTCCCTGGGTTTTCCGACAACAAAAGGCGGGGCCACTCATCGGCAAACGAACTTGGGGTGGATTGGTCAAGTCTTCCGTCCACTACGGATTGGTGGATGGCGGTGCTTTAACCGCTCCCGACAATGCGGTATTCGATCCGGTAAATAACAAGTGGGTTGGTGAAAATGAAGGTATCGCTCCGGACATCGAAGTCCAGATCGATGCAAAATCTGTTGCAGAAGGTCGTGATGTACAGCTGGAAAAAGCCGTTGAAGAGGCCCTAAAGTTACTGGAACGGGATTCGATGGATGAAATCACGCCGCCTCCCTTTCCAAGGCCTGCGGCTAAATCGGGAAAAGGAGAATAGACAAGGTGGAACAATGGAACCCCATCAGATTTCGTGAATATCAACCGATCGCGTGTAATAGCCATTATCGAGTCGTCGAGTTCTGATTTCGTTATTCACTGCTTTTAATTGTAATTCGTACTGGGCTGCCTTGGTGGGTTTCCAATTGCATTGCCAAAGAGACCAACCGTCATTCGCAGCCAGGTACTGGGTTACGGGTAGTGTAGGTCCGTCCGGATAAATATGTAGTTTGACATCCCGTACTCGTTGCGACTGTCCCCATTTAACACCGATGACCCGGTACGATATGCCTTGGGGGGCTTCCCATTTTTCTACCCTGACGGGCATGGCAGCCAAATCTATTTCCGCTGGTTGAAAGTCCTTAGCCAGTTCAAAACCCCTTTCTTGGTGAGTGCGTCCGGCAAACTCCTGCATTTGCGAAGTAGCGGGTGCTTGCTCATCCACCAATCGAATTTCATTTACCCATTTGATACAAGAACAGCCATACCAATTAGGAACCAATAATCGAACGGGGGCTCCGTGGTCATCCGGCAAAGTTTGCCCATTCATTCCAGTGGCCAAAAAGGCATCGGATTCCTTCAGTAACTCGAGGTCAAAAACCCAACTGGCTCCCTTCACGGAGCCCTCTGCATCGGCAGAGTGATCGTCAAAACCAGACACTAAAACCTGAGTCGCTCGTTCATCAATGTCAATCGATTTGAGTAATTCCTTGATCCGCACTCCCGACCAATTCGCTGCACTCAAGAGACCATAATGCCGAAAAGCACTATTGCCGGAGCATTCCAGTAAGTAAACGCCCATTGGCCTGGACTGCTTCTTCAGTTGCTTTGCCGTTATTCTTTGTGGCGTGCCGACCAATCCTCCAATGCTTACTTCCCAACTGGATGTATCCCCCAATCGGTCCGGCCGTCGTGTCCGAATGTAGAATTCATCATTGGGGATGATCAAATTATCCTTGTTCAGTCGAGTTAAATTGAAGGAAAGCCTTCCACTCAACCCTTCTCCCGTCACCTTGTCCAAGGGAGCATCCCCTTCATTGATAAAAGGTAGTAACTTGACAAAATCTCCTTCACCTTTCGACTGACAGGCCAATAGCCCCAAGGTTCCGGCCAGGGAAGCCTTTGTCGTAAAATCAAGGAACTCACGGCGGCTAAAATGCATGATTCTTTTTCTTTTCAAGATAATGGAAAAAAAGGAATGACGTACCTTTGGGGTATGGGAATGAATAAAACAACCGTGATCAACGTAGTAGGCCTGACCAAAAGGCTACTTGGAGAAAATACTCCGTTTCTCAGCGCCTGGGCAAAAAAAAATAGGGTGGAAACCATACAACCACTTTTACCGGCCGTCACCTGCTCCGCACAATCTACTTACCTCACCGGCAAATGGCCATCCGAACACGGAATTGTGGGCAACGGATGGTACTTCAAAACGGAATGTGAAGTAAAATTCTGGCGACAATCCAACAAACTAGTCCAGGCAACCAAGATTTGGGAAGCCGCTAAAAAAGTCAATCCCGACTTCACTTGTGCCAATATGTTTTGGTGGTACAACATGTATTCAACCGCCGATTACTCGGTAACTCCTCGTCCTAATTACCTGGCCGATGGCCGGAAAATTCCCGATTGTTATTCTCACCCGGCAGCCTTGAGAGATGAATTACAAAAAGAACTAGGCACTTTCCCCCTGTTTAAATTCTGGGGTCCGGCCACTACCATTCAATCGAGTCGTTGGATTGCGGACGCGTCGATGGCAACCGACCGGAAATACGATCCCACACTCACCTTAATATACTTGCCACACCTCGATTACAATTTGCAGCGCCATGGCCACCACCATCCGAGCATTGCTCAAGATCTACGCGAGATCGACGCTGTTTGTGCCGATCTGATCAATTATTACGAAAGCAAGGGCAGCAAAATCGTTGTACTTTCTGAATACGGCATTACGGATGTCTCCCGGCCGATTCATCTAAATCGTCTCTTTCGCAGAGAGGGATGGCTGGGTATCAGAACCGAACAATCCTGGGAATTGTTAGATGCCGGAGCTAGTAAGGTTTTTGCCGTTGCCGATCACCAGGTTGCCCATATTTACATCAATGACCGCAGCCTCACCGGTACCGTTAAGACCTTGTTGGAAAATACTCCAGGCATTCAATTGATCTTGGATGAGACTGGAAGGGAAGCGCACCACATCAATCATTCCAGGTCGGGAGATTTCGTGGTCGTTGCCGACAATGATTCCTGGTTCACCTACTATTTCTGGGAAGAGGATGGTAAAGCACCGGATTTTGCCCACATGGTAGACATTCATAAGAAACCCGGTTACGATCCGGTAGAAATGTTTATGGACCCTAAGATCCCCATCCCCCTCCTGAAAGTGGGGTGGATTTTGCTAAAGAAGAAATTGGGATTTAGGACGCCGATGGCGGTGACGCCGTTAGATGCCAGTTTAGTGAAAGGCTCTCATGGAAACCTCTCTGCAAATGAGGAGGATTACCCCATCATAATAGGAAAAGATCTGGAAGAAACCAATGGCTCTTATGAACCGGTCTCAATATATGATCTAATATGGGATCAAATCTTTGGGCATGCAATTTGATCACTGGACCATTGCTAATTCCAGTATCTCCCGTACGGTTTCAAGGTCGGGTTCTCCACCCAACTCCGCATAGATTGCTTTGATCGCCTGAGTAGCTCGTTGTCTGTCCTGCTGATATACCTCGAGCATGAGCAATTTGACGGATTCCTCCTTCAAGAGCGTGAGTGCAACCCAATCTGCAGCTTTCATAGAGGGATACTCTTTCAATCCTCTCAAAATCGTTTTAATAGAGGTCAAAAGCTTTCCTTCTAGTTTTCCTTCTAGCTTTCCTTTAGCTTCTCCAATTGCTTGGTGCTTCATCGCAATGTAGTCATAAGCAACTAGTGCTTCTTTTTTCATCGGAGCGGGCATTTGGTCTATCATATATTCTATGAAGTTGTCTAAAGTTTCCTTGCTGGGCTCCAAAACCGTCTTTTAAGCCCACTTTTCGCCAATTTTTAACACCGTAGCGCTGCTATGCAGTGAAAAATTGACTGCAATTGGACCTAAAATTCGTGTTTTTCACCAGCAGCAGAAAACTTTAGACAACTCCAATTTGCAATTTTTGTTTTTAAAAAACAAAAAAAACACAATAATTTTAAATCATATTACGGAAGTGTTTTAGTCAGCCTAGGAAATTTCGTACCTTGCCGCCGAAAAAGTAATCATTACCTCAGGAAGCAACCCGACAATGCTTCGCGACTAAAGTAAAACACAATGCATACCAAAATGAGATCCACTATCTTATCCCTCTTTTTTATTTTAATCACTTGTTCCGTTTACGGTCAAGATAAGGCGGCCAGTCCATTTGACTTTGGACGGATGTGGACCTTCGAAAACCCACCGGTCGAATGGTTTCAGAAGGCCTATAATTTTACGCCGGACGAAGAGTGGCTGGATGACGTACGCCTGTCATCGCTCCGCTTCGCCACCTGGTGTTCGGCGTCCTTTGTATCACCTGACGGCTTGATCATGACCAATTACCATTGCTCCAGAGATGTGGCGATCAGTGTACAAAAGGAGGGGGAAAATATTGACGACAATGGATTTTATGCCCCAAACAAAGCCGAAGAACGCAGGGTGGCTAACTTGTTCGTCGAACAGTTGGTCATGATCGCAGATATAACCGATGAAGTTAAAGCTCAGACCGCCAACGCCGAAAATGACGCTCAGGCTTTGGAACTCCGAACTAAAGCGTTGTCAGAAATCACCGAAAAGTATGCTGGAATGGAAGACTGGAAGGGCTTGCGTTTACAGGCAGTAACCTATTATTCCGGCGGTAAGTTTTCCCTATATGGATACAAAAGATACGATGACATAAGGCTTGTCCTGATCCCCGAAAATAACCTGGGCTTATTTGGTGGGGATCCCGATAACTTTACGTACCCGCGCTACAATCTCGATTTTACTTTTTGGCGAGCCTACGACGAAAATGGCCAGCCGCTCAACACTTCAGATCATTACTTCAAATTGAATACCGACGGGGTCGAGGAAGGGACACCGGTTTTTGTAGTGGGCAACCCCGGGAGCACCGAGCGTTACCGTACTGTTGCACAGCTGGAATACGACCGCGACCACCGCTACAAATATCAATTGCGCTGGATGACAAATCGGCGTGATATGATGTTGGAGCAGTATAATAATATGAAATCAGACCCCGCCAAGGCTCGGGAGGCGCAGGAATTACTAGGTACGATTAACTCGCTTTCCAATGGTATCAAAGCAATCAATGGAATTGTGAAGGGACTCCACGACGATGCACTCTTCGCCCGCAAAAGTCAAATGGAGAAGCAAATTAGAGCTGCTTCCAGCAATACCGAATATTGGGACAACTTGGCCACGGCCTACGAAGAACTTCATGCCCATAGCTGGGCAGTCACGTATCTGTCACCAAATCCGATGTTCGGTAAAGTCCTTTCCCTACTGCATGCCGTCAATCAATACAAACAATTGTTGACAAGCGGTACGGTGGAAAACCCACCCACTACCAGCATCATGAACCTCGTCAAATCGATGAATAAGGAAGAAGACGCAAAAATGTTCCGCTTGCTACTGAAAGAAATCCAAACGGACATTTATGCGGGCGACCCAACCTTAAACAAATTACTTTCCGGAAAGTCAATCGACGATTACGTCAAGGAACTCTTCGAAGATTCAAAATTACTGCAGTCAGAAGAGGCCGCGGCTAAATGCTTATCCAAAGAAAAAAACATTACCAAAAGTAAGGATCCCATCGTCAAGGCCGCTGATCTTTTGATTCCCAAGTTTGCCGAGTCAGCCGCCAAATTCCAGGATTCTGCTCCAAGCCGGAGAGCACTGGAAGCCAAGATTGCCAACGAGGCTTTTAATGTATTGGGTAACTCCCTTCCTCCGGACGCTACTTTCACATTGCGTATTTCGGACGGCGTAGTAAAAAGTTACGACTACAATGGCACACAAGCACCATTGTTCACCACCTATTTCGGACTCTATGACCGCCATTATTCACATGGACAAAAGGAACCCTGGGCCCTACCGGAAAAGTGGCAAAACCCGCCAATGGAACTATTGAAATCTCCCCTGAATTTTGTATCCACCAATGACATCATAGGAGGTAACTCCGGCAGCGCAATCGTCAACCAAAAAGGAGAGGCCGTGGGCCTGATCTTTGATGGCAACATCGAATCACTACCGGGCAACTTCATTTTTGATGAGACCAGTAATCGCTCCATTTCCGTTCATGCTGGGGGCATTCGTGCCGTTCTTAAATATATTTATAAAGCGGATGCTTTGTTGAAGGAATTGGGAACGGATTGAACTTTGTTCTGGTTTTGAAATGTTTGAAATGTTCCGGTGTTCGTTGTTTGAGTGGTTTGTATTGTTTATTTGCGGGCCGCAACCACTCAAACAACTCGCCCGAACAGGTCGAACGACCTAAAGATTCGAACAATTCAAAATCCGATAAGTCAAAATTTTTTGGTGTTTTCAGTGATCTCGCACGCAGCCCTAAGAGTTTATCAGCATTCTCTTTTGAGAATATATTCGATTTGAATGGTTTGAATCCCAACAATTGAATAATTTATTCACCGAGTAATTACTACACCTTCAGGAATTACATCAAAATGGATTTTCAATGAAGTCTTTGACTAGGTCGAAGGAATGGAAAACTTTGATTATCTCCAGGTCGGTGTTCAGAACCAGATATGTAGGGAAAATATCAATTTCTAGATATGAGCTCAATGTCTCATCAAACTCATAGTCTTCTACTAAATCCCTCCAGGGGTGAACATTTTTAAATATAAACTCTTGCCACTTAACATGAGCGGAATCGACAGAAATACCAACAATTTTGTTCTGTCTGTCAAACAACCTTTCGTATACAATTTTGATTTTCTGATGATCTTTTAAACAGGGCTTGCAATTTGTAAACCAAAAATCCAGTACTAGAAACCCATTCTTAGGAGGTACAATGGCTGCTGACTTCAGGCTCTCGTCGTAAAAGCGAAACATCGATAAATCCAGGCGTTTGTTTTCCAAAAGGGAACAAACGCTAGAGAATGTACTCTCAAATGCAGGATCATTCCGTAATTTTAAAGGCAATCCTTTTAGCTTCTGTTTTAGTTCCAATATTTTTTTACTGTCATTACTGTAGCGCATCCTTATTTCATCCGCAATTAGAAACACAAAAGGACTTTGTTGAAAGGCCTTAAAATGACTACATAATTCCAGGTAAAATTCTTCTGTTCGTCGTTCAGGATTAGAAGTAACCAATTGAAAATAATCTTCAACTTGCTTATTGGTCCCGTCATCGATTATCGAATCTAATTTAAAAAACGGTGATTCGATCGATAAGAATAGATCTACTCTACCTGAGCCAGTCCAAAATTGTTCAAACTTTCTGTTAGCAGGGAGGTTGTAGTTTATGAAGTACAGTTGATGATTCTCAAATGGAAAATCAAAGCAAATTCCATTAGTAAAAGGGATTTGATAATAGGAACGCACTTGCTGTAAGTCAAAAATTGTAACAGATTCTATCGAATCTATGTCTTGCTCCAGATGAAGGCAGATCTGGGTTCCTTTCTGAGCTGCTGCTTTCCCATTTAATAATAGAATCAAAAAAAATATTGGAATCAGTCGAAAATTCATAGAAAAAATTTTGGAAATGTATAATACGGCTGAAAAGAATGAGCAAATCAACTTGGAGGTGTTATAGTGGTTTCCATGTACCATTGACCTATCAAGAACAACAGTTATATGTCTATATATTGTTGGAGATTACAATGACATTGTCAAATGTGGAACTTAAGGTCTTCTACAGCATAAAAATTTGATATCATCTTGTCATTGTAAAGGAACTGGGGGAAGGATCCAATTTTCAAAGATTTCCCTATTTCTATGTATTCTTTCAAAATTCTTTCGCCTTCAGAAATAAAAGAATCCTGCAATATTATTTCCGTTTGAAGCTTCTTTTCAAATGCGATAGGGTCGCGATTTTTGTGCCAGCTCTTCATTGTTTCTAAAAAGTGCTCTAGACCAAACTGTAAGTTAATGCTGATCAATCTCGCCGCTCGAAAAAAGGTACCGCTTTCTTCTGCGTAATCAGTAGGTAACAGAATGATACCAATTTTCAAATCCCGATCAATAAATTCACGAGTAATCTCTTCGAGAGCTTTATTACAAAATTTACAATCGGGATTGGTAAAAATAGTCAGCGAATCTTCACTTTCATTAGCTGCCATATCGATGGCCTTATCAGATATTTTTTTCTCCAAATCCTCATCGACCCTTTGGGTATTAAGAACCTCAAATAGGCGATTACTGGATGCAAATTTCATATATTTCCCCTTGGTATAGCTAAATTTTGCAAGCAGCATATTATGAGTTTTCCTATTTGCAATTTCATCTATGGCGTAAAGGAAAACTCCCAACACCAAGATAGTTGGAAACACGTAAAAGTTGACAGAACCAGAGCTAAAATGCCATTCCGTGCTCCCAATACAATTCACTATAAAAAGAGCGTAAAACAAGCCCATTATGATGCTACAAATACGACAGTAAGTACGCAGTCTTATTTGTTCGTAAAATGAAAAAATTGAAAACGAGATTCCAACAATACTGACGAGGAATGTGACGAGCAGAAGAAGGTTTTGGTAACCTGCAACTCCCAATAGCAATATACTAACGGAATATCCCCAAAAGGTGATGACTCCCAATTCTGACCATTCAAAAAGATCCAAAAAATTTGAAGACTTTTGTGCCAGTTTCTGACATCCCACCTCGGATTGCCCTTCGCCTCCTCCTTCACAGATTCTTTTCACCAGGGAATTCTTCTTAAACTCAGCTTGCTGAGTATTTACTAATTCCTGTGACAGTGTCAATCCTAATACCCCAATAATGAACAGAAACAGTTCCTTCAAATTGAAAATACCTAGATTCATCCCCGAGAGGAAAATTGCAAAAAGGATTCCCTTTTCGATCGTCAACCGATGGTATTTGAGATACCATTCTATACTTTTAAGCAGGGAAATATCTTTAATTGATGTATTGTCTGTCAAAACTATAAAACCATTACCTCCCGCTGAAATTATGTTTCTTTCCTTGATCATCTGAATAGAGGTCACAGTGTAGTTGCCGCTTCCCTTTTCTTCGTAGGTAAACAAAATTGTGGGAAGGGGAATGTTCTTGATTTCGCTGTCAGGAATCCTTTTCAGATCTAACACAAGGTACTTGATACCCAAGTAGTCCAAAATGAAAAAAATATAGTCAAACACGCCAACAAATACCTGTTTGCTCTTCACGGCGTGTGCTAAGTATCTGCCCTGCTTTATATCCAGACCATTTCTCAGCCAGTTACCAGTCTCTTTGACCAGAGTATACTGATCCATCTCATAAGTTTAATATTCGCAAAAACCGAAGAGACACGGAATACCGCATCTCTTCGAATATTCTAAATGACTAAATGATACCTCCCCCAGTTCCTTCACACTCTAGTCCTTTGCGCCTCAGGGCACCAGATGGGCAAGAAATGGTCTTACATTTACTCACTCCCGGAGAACACATGTTTGCAGATGCACCACAGTCGACGCACCAAAAACCAGCTCCCCCTCCCTGTACTTTGAGGGATTTGTTTTTCGGAATGGAGTAATTAGCAAAGTGCTTAAATAGATTATTCATATTTAACGTTCTTAAAATAGATTAACACCTACTCTCTTTATCCGCCTTTCAGCAGGGTTTTCGGCATTCCCCTAACAAGCGCGCTGTCTATACAAAAGTAACCGGTCTCTATGCCAACTTTTGGCAGTTTGATATTTTTTGCCGCCAGTAATTTGAATCTCCTTTTCATCATCAATGATGCATTCAAACCTAATTTTCACTTTCTTTTCATACATATAGCTTTGTTTGGACTTGCAGTATTTTATTGGAATCCCCATCTCTTTTAATGCTTGTATTATTCTATAAGCTGTTCTTTCACTTACATCCAGTCTTCGTGCCAAGTCTTTGGGACTACCCGTTGCCTTAAGGCGAATGAGTTGATCAATCCGCTGAATCAGCCTTAATTCTTCAATTAACTTCACGATATTATTTTTTAAGATTGAAGTAATAAAGTGAAAACATCTTCAAAAATCCTTTCTAAGACCCTTTTGTCATTAGTAATTATCGTAGCGACTCCCGTAGTGCCGATTTGAAATGGAATCTGCTTGTAATAGTTTGTCAAAAGTGTATCTGGCAATAGAATCTCCATCCTTTGAAAAGTTTGTCCAGATTCATCTTTCTCCGGCAATAACGCAATCTTGCTGATTTCCCCTTCAATGACCCCGTACTCTCTTGCAGGATAAGTTTCTAATTCAAGCTGGACTTTAGAGCCATGAATAATCTTCCCTGCTCCAAAAAGTGGTACCGTACAAAGCGCTTTATTTCTGCCATGATTTTTAAGTGGAATAATATAAGCCATTGGTTCGCCTTCACTCAAAAATTTCCCTTCGTCCAAACCTGGAAATAGATCAATATGCCCCTCGGTAGGGGCAAACACTAAATGTCTTTCTTTCCAGATAGACACGACATTTTGCAGCTCCGTAATACTTTGTTTTACCTCTGAAAACTGCGCTTTGATGCGTTCCCGGCGAACTGCAATTAGTTCGATGCTATCTCTCCTCAATTGTCTGATCCTAATCAGGTTCTGTATAATTCCGGCGTCCATATTTTCATATTGCCTCTGTTTTTGTAAGTACCGGGCAGATTCTAATTCCAATTCACTATCACTGAGATCATTACTTTTATTTAGAATTTTATTTCTATTTAGGTTTTTCTCAAATAATTTGACTTCTTCACGAAATATTTGCTTTTGCTTTTCCAGAGAAGTGTTCAGCAGCGATATTTCTTCGATTTCCCTGGAGATAGATTCCACCTTGTTGCGGATCAAATTCTGTTTTACGAGATATTGCAGCAAAGCGATGTGTTCTATGCAAGTTGTGAAGTGTGGTTGCAGGGACCCCAGTTCCAAAGCAGTTGGGAGCTGCAGACCTGTTACATCATGTATGGTATAGTTTCCCGCCAGACTTGCAAACCAGGACTCCAATCTCCTGATATCATTCCAATCTGCCACGCTTTTCATTCTTAAGAGCAGTTGCCCGGCGATTATCGAATCCTGGTCTAGAACGTTGATTTCTGATACCTGGCCCGACATCCCAGCAACCACCTCAATTGGCGGCAAATCATGGGTCAATGTGAATGGGGCAGCAATTCGGTCCGGATACTTTATGATAAATGATAAGACAAGACCGATAAAGACTGCATATGTTAAAATCGTCATTCCAGAATTCAAAAGCCAGTTTGGTGGCCTTGAAATCAATTCGTCCATCAAATATTCGGAATGCTCCAATTGGTTTTGTTCTGCCCCTAAGATTTCCTTTAATTCTGACATCACTTTAATGTTGTTGTTAGGATTTTCCGGCAAGTTCCAGTTGATTTTTTACAAGTTTGTAGTAAGTTCCTTCATTCCTTATTAGGCTAGCATGATTACCCGTTTCCACTACACTTCCATCCTTTAGGACAATAATCTGATCCGCTTCCCGGACTGTACTAAGCCGGTGGGCAACAACAATAACAGTTCTTCCTTCAAAAAAACGTTGAAGCTTATTCATAATGACTTTTTCATTATTCGTATCCAGAGCATTGGTAGCTTCGTCAAAAAAAAGAAATGCAGGATTTTTATATACCGCCCTGGCAATAAGAATTCTTTGCTTTTGGCCTTGACTTAGACCATTACCTTTATCACCGATTATCGTTTTAAAGCCTAGGGGAAGGTTGCCTATAAAATCCTGGATATTCGCTATTTCTATGGCTTCTAATAATCTAATGTGATCAGGTTTTGCATCGCTTTCAGCAATATTATTGCTGATGGAGTCAGAGAAAATATACCCATCTTGCATAACGACGCCACATTGACGGCGCCAACTTTCCATTTGTAAGTGAGAGAGGTCAGTGTTGCCAATTCGAATTTGCCCTGTTCTTGGTTTGTAAAAGCCAAGTAACAGTTTGATCAGTGTTGTTTTGCCACTACCGCTTGTTCCTACAATTGCAGTAATTTTGCCCCTGGGTATCGTAATAGAAACGTCTTTCAGTACATCAGGACTGATTGGTGTGTAACTAAAACAAATGTCTTTCAATGAAATATCACCTGATGGAATTTTAGCAGTTTTATTATATTGATCAGTTTCCTCATTTTCGTGGTTATGGACCTCACTTAGCCTTTCCAAACTAATTTTTGCATCCTGAGCAGCTCGCACGAAATCGACGACTTCCTGAAGCGGCACATTCAATTGTCCCACGATATATTGAATTGCCATCATCATCCCAAGCGTCATATCTCCTTCAATTACTTCGAAAGCTGTGTAAAATGTGATGAGTATATTTTTAATTTCATTGATGGACATTGCTCCTGCATCCTGATACTGTATTATTGCCAAGGACTTCATTTGAATTCGAAAAAGCTTTGCTTGTACATTTCCCCATGACCACCTTCGTTTAATTTGACTTCCCTGCAATTTTATTTCGGACATACCCTGAATTATCTCGATTAAACTATTTTGGTTTTCGGATAATTGTTGGAATGATAAATAGTCTATTTCCTTTCGTTTTTTCAAGAATGCCGAGATCCAAAGGACATACAGAATTGCACTTACAAAGAAGATCCAAAAGACAGAATGGGAATAGATAAAGAGCACTACCCCAAAAACCAGTAGATTCATAGAGGATAAAATGGCAGACAGCATTGATTGAGTCAGAAAATTTTGTATCCTTCGATGATCACCAATGCGTTGCATTAGATCTCCGATCATTTTGCTATCAAAGAAGCCAAGAGGTAACTGCATTAGCTTGATCAAGAAATCGAAGATCAAACTAATATTTACCCTTATACTTACGTGCAGAAGGATCCAGCTTTGAATGACCTTAACAATCAGCTGACTGGCAAACAGAACCAATTGACCAAAGAGAATCAGATACAGGAATTGAATATTCTGATTTTGAATCCCAACATCTACAATTGCTTGAGTAAGAAAGGGGAAAAAAAGTTGAAATATGGAACTTAGGAGAAGCCCAAGGAGAATTTGGAATAACATTCTCCTGTGCGGTATTAAATAGGGAATTAAAAACCCCAATGATGTATGATCTCTCTTTCTGTAATCTAATGAATCATGGAATTCGGAGCCGGGTTCCAAAAGCAGTAGAACTCCTTTGTCACCATCACTTTGCCAATGTGTTAGGAAAACATGAATTGGAATTTTGATCTTTCCCTGTGCCGGATCAGCGATCCAAACAAATTTTTTACCTACCCGGTAAACGACGACGAAGTGATTCTTGTTCCAATGGACGATTATCGGAAGGGTCGCTCTTTTTAACGAAGGACTTTCATTGGGACTATCAAAGGGGACCTTTACTCCCATAGCCCTAAACCCAATCGCTTCTGATGCTTCGACGATCCCCCTCAGACTTACACCTTCTTTGCCAATGTAACTTCTTTCTCTCAAATAAGATAAAGAGTAGTTTTGTCCATAATAATTTGCTACCATCTTCAGACATGCCGGCCCGCAGTCCATGGCATCAAGTTGTCTAAAAAAAGGAAAATGAAAATTCTTCATTAACGTATATTATATTAAATGCATGCTCATCATGATGAGTAAGCTATTTTTTATTCTAGCCCCCCCTAATTCGAAATCTTTGACAGAAGATCAATACATGATTGTCCTGACTTTTGCTGGCAAATACTTAATTTGATCCAATAGAATCGTTGCGGCTGTTAGTTGACAATTCAACTATAAGTATAGTGGACAACCAACGTCAATGGTAAACAACCGCTCTAACCATTTATTTTTATCCCCTCGATAACCCATCCTCCATAATGATCCGATGTTACCTTAGTTGATGATGAACCAAAAATGAATCCTTTGTTTCTCACAATTGTCAAATATCATCGGTTGATCAGAGCCGATGAAATGTATCTTCTTGACTCGGGGGCAAAGGCAGCCCACAGTGCAGGATGATCTTATCAAATCAAAGCAGCAGCATATTTTGCTGCCAAAAGAGAAGAAAAAGGAAAGGGAATTAGAAAATTCAATTCAATAGTACTACTTCGTTCTTTTACCTATTTTGTTGGTGGGAATTATTGTATAGACGTGTTTACCTTTCTCTATGAGACTTCACTAAATGAAAGAGAGACTTTGTCAAACACTCTCTGATGGAATATACCATCTTGATCATTCATATTCCTCAATGATGTAATTATTTCTCACTAAATCAATAAACATGAATTTGCTATTCTCCATCCTGATCATCGCTTCCCATCTGGGATTTCATGAAAAAACGCTCACGGAAAAGCAAGAAAAGGGAATTTCCGAACTCAATACCCAAGCGCTAGAACCGAATTCGGTTATCGAAGCTACCACTTGTGTAGTGGACTATTATCGGGTCGACCAGCAAAAGCTGGCCAGTTTTCACGAAGGTCCCTTCGGTTGCACCACAGTAAGGGTGGAATGGACCGGCCTTTGCAATACCACCAAACTAATCAATGAAGTACTTCCGGAAATGGATGCCTATAATTTGTCGCAAGGTTATATGGTCTATGATATTATTGGTGTCGTAACTTGCAATACGGCCTATGGAAGCTCTTATGCGGTCTTCAGCGTACTAGAAAGTCCACCCGGAGGCGTCATTCCTACCGACATTGGCGACCCGCTGGCACCAATGCCAATTGTTCTCCCTAATTGATGTTAGGGATGGTCTCTCTTTCCATTAGAGGCCATCCCTATTCTATTCTTCGACTGTTTCCAATCTGGATAAAAGCCGCCCAAAAATAGGGATGAGTATTCTGACTAGCCATGAAGGAGAGTTTGGCTTTTTGCAGGGCAACATCTTTTGAGAAGCCATCCTTTAAAAAAGCATAAAACCTCTCCATAAATTGTGCCGTCTGGGCATCGTTAATTTCCCAGAGAGTAGTTACCAGGCTACGGGCTCCACTGTACATGAATGCACGGCCCAAGCTCATAACGCCTTCCCCTTTAAACAACTTCCCATCAGCCGTCTGGCAAGCACTAAGCACGACCAATTCGGCACTTGTGGGAAGATGTAAAATCTCCTTGGCATACAATACATTTTCCAGGTCCAAGGTATCGGAGTTCTGGTTAAAAGCAATAAAAGAGTAATTCGGGGCTTCGTTATTAACGATGGCGTGAGACGCCAGGTGAATGAGGTTGTAGTTTTTGGCTTGTTTTACAAAGTTTAGTTTAGTCGCCGACTGCCCTGTAAAGGTTTTAGTTCGGTAAATCTTCCGTATTGCTTTAACCTCGGCCTTGTTAAAGAACAATGGGCTCAGGTCATCTCCGGCAGCACGGATGGCCACTTCATTGACATCAAGTCCTGTAAATTCCGGGGCAAAGGCCAGTACCGTCTTAGAGTCCTCCTTGTTCTGTGGCCTGGCATTCAATTCGGAAAACATTATTGCTGAATAATGATAGCTGATGGCATATTCCTTGAGCAGAAAAGGGACCTTCTCCCATTCAAAGGAATTCTCACTGAGAAATTCACCAGATTTATTGATTAGGGTTTCAAAAGGAATCGTGCTTAAGCGACCGTCCGGAACAATCAACAGTCGTTCCGTGAGTAAATGTGTAAGGGGTCCAAGCAAGTTATTATATAGCTCGAACCCGGACTTCAGCAATTGGTTTTTTTCGGCATAGGTCAGATTCTGCTTAGGACGCTGTTTAATATTTTCATAATGTGTCTTGATTTGATCGTCAAAAGTTTCATCGAGAATCAGTTCATGGGTGTTCAAATCGCCGTTCTTGAGGGCAAATACAAAGATCCTGTCTTTGCCTTCAAAAAAGGAAAGTAAGGTCTGATTTTCATCTAATTGTTGCTGTAACTTTGGGACATCAAAACCTGGAAGCTGATAAAAATTCATGACATTGGGATCTGCTTTTAACCGACCTTGAACCAGGGTATCGTATTCCACATATAGTTTTACCAACTCATTCCTGATCTTTGTCATTTGCTCCCGGTTGATAACACCTCCTTGTTCTTCATTGTAAATTTCCCTTTCTATTTTGGCAATTGAGGCTCGCAGAGATTCCTCCCGCTCACTAATTTTGGTTCGGAGGACTTCCGATTCGGGTCGCCTGGTTCTCAGCTTAGATTCCACCAACGCAACCGATTTACTACGATCGGCAATATTGAAGGCATGCTCTAAGTACTTCGGATCTTCATCAAGTCGATTCAAGTCAAAACAAACTTCCACTGCTTCTTCGAAGTATTCGTGGTGTTTGGAAATAAGGTTGATTTTAGAGTGATCGAACATTAGGAACTTCTGGTTCTTCTGGATCATTTCTAGGCAACGCGAGTAATGATTAAAAGCGGCTTCCAAATCTTTAATCTCCTTATCCCGCTGATACTTTTTCCGAAAGGCTCTCGCTTTGAATCCTAGATAGTCAATGAGCTCGATTTTTCGTCCATCCATTTCAGCAAGCGCTGGCATATCGTAAAGATCTTCGCTCATGAAACCTGGAATTTCAATCTGCAGGGCCTTTTGCTGGAACCTGAGTGCCTGAAGAAGGTCACCGGCTTCTGCTTTGATTTGCCCCAGATTGTGGTAGGCCCCGGCCATATTCGACCGATGATTCTTTTCCAGGTAAATGGCTAGTGCTCGACGCTGATAGTCCGTGGCAAGCTTCGACCGGCCTTGTTTCATAAAAACCATTGCCATGTTGCTGTATAGAGAGGCCTGCGGCAATTCCGAAGTGGTTTGCATCTTATCATATAGATCCTTGGCAATCACAAAATTATCCAGCGATCGATCATAGACTTGGGTCTCTCGAAATACGATACCCCGGTAGGCAAAAAAGTTAGCCAACAATAAGCTGTCGAAGTGGGTGAGAACTTCGAATCCATCGTAAATACTTTTCCCCGTTTCTACCTGTTGGATAGCCAGGTCAAAATCTTTTCGTTCGATAGCTAGTCCGGATAGTAGACTGTAGGTTAATGCCTTTTCCCGTAAATCACCAATCTTGTTCCGATCGTACTTGGTAAGCAGAATATTCAGGTAGTTCTCACTCAATTCCGTTTCTCCGATATTTTTGTAGGCGATACCAATGTTCTTCAAAACCTGTTTCTCCGTATAAAGAGAAAGGGAGGGATGTTCTTTGAGCAGCTTTTTATATAAACTGATTGCTGTCTCGTTCTCTTGGTTGTATAAATGACAACTTGCAATGAGGAAGTATTCATCCGCCAAGTGAGAGTGATCCGCTGGGTAATGGTATCTCCATACGGTCACTGCCTTGTAGAAGATGGCAATGGCATCTTCAAAATGGTGTAGATAGTACAACCCAACCCCCTTATCGTGATACGCCCTCGCCAAGAAGGTATCCTGTTCAGCGACTAAGTGCTGTTCTCCCAGAAGAATGGCTTCTTCCAAAATATCGAGTGATTCCTTAAATAAGTATTTGGTTTGCAGTCGATTGGCATATTTGGCTTGCAGATATACATATTGCTCAATATCTTGGGCCAACCGAAGGTCGGTACTATTTTCTTCGAAAAGCACCTTTGCTGAGGCAAAATCATCAATTTTAATTAAGCTGTCGGCAAGAGATACAATGGAATCGGCCACCGCCGTACGGTTTTCAGAAGATATATCCGGTCTACCATTTTCTCGGATACAATTAGAATTTAGATGCAGAAGAGTGAAGAGGAGTATCGTGTTTTTTAAAACCCTCATGTTAAACTCAGGAAACTTCATAGTATTTGCAATAAAATTGGGCCAGAACCGGTAAAATTAGTTCTCAAATTCTTCACAACATAGAAACAATATAGTGAAATGACAATCTAAATAAATGGCTGAGTTTTGAATACGGGTAGTTATTTCATTGCCATAAATACGATTATAACTGGGAGGTTTTCAATTTTTCAACTAGTCCTTTATAGGGGTCCTTCAGGTTAGGGTCACCGGCAAATTGCTCCAGCAACTCGCGAAAAAGAGCTTTCCGTCCCTGACCTAGGTAGCTAACCATTAAATTCCAACGCAGTTCTTCCTTTTTCACATAGACGGGAAGATCTTGGGAGGTCAATAATGTCTCAAACGAAGAGGCGGCTTTTTGATAGTCTCCCATCTTAAAAAAACAATGCGCCAGATAGTATTGAGCAGCACTGAAGTAGTATTGTTCTCTTTCAACAGAGCCAAAAATCCGGGCGGCCTCACGATAGTTTTCACGAAGATAGAATTCTTGTCGTCCCGCCTGCATGATTGGTGGTAAATTGGAAATTACCTCTTCAGAACGGGCGGTATTCGGAGCTGATGCAACAACGTAATATGCTGAGGCCATTGACACATCAGTGCTTTCTCTTTGTAGTAGCAGTAGGATAGCAAGCACTGCAATAACCGCGATTGCCGCCGCGGCGGCAATCGCTCGCCTGGACAACAACCTGATGCTGCCAGGAATCGTGGGGGCACCTTTTTCACTCACTAGAGATTGTAGTTGCTCTCGCACTTTTGATCTGGCCATATCTTCAATCGACTTTCTTGCCAAAACATGAGTCAACAGCTCCGCCTTGAGATCGGGATCTGATTGGGCTTTTTCTCTAAAAGCCTGCATCTCCTCCTCTGATAATTTGCCATCCAGGTATTCTTCTATTTTTTGTTGGTACATATAATCCGTTTATTGCTTGTTAGCAACTTTCACCAGCCCGGCTCAGATCTGATTTTCGGCTGAAAAATACTTTTATTCATCTTAGTGCGGGAAAGTTGCCTCTGGTAAACACACATGTGTTTTCTACTTTTGTTTAGCCCCATCAAAGATAAGATTGCAACAATTGCTTTAATTGAACATTATCTTCAATTTGGGCAATCAACTTTTTTTTGCAACGATGATAGGTGGTAATGGCCGATCTTGCACCATTGAGTCCAACTTCTCGGGCGATATCAGTCATCTCCCAGGCCTTAGGGTAAAAGAATAACAATTCGAACATTTTCAAGCACTTCTCACTTTGCTGTTGTAGAAGGGTTCTCAATACTTCTGCAATTTCATCAGAAATCACCAATCTTTCAGGATTTACGACCCAACTGTTCTCTTCATCTTCCTGTTGAACAGCCCGATTTTTACGGACTAATTCACTACAATAATTCCGGCATATCTGTTTATAGTAGGAACTCACTTTAGACCGTTGTTCAAAACGCCCTTGTTGCATACTAATCACCAAGCGAATAAGCGATTCGAAGTAAACATCTTCCCAGGATAAGTAGTCCAGGTTACGTTGGTACAAACGGAAAATTTTAAACGCAATTTTCCTTAGATCGGATCTCCAATACAGGGACTCAATGGTTTTGGACATCGACAATTCGTTCTTCCTGATCAGCTCGACGATTTCATCATCCGTTAAAGTCTTAACTCCTTCCTCTGGCATTTATTTGGGCGCGTTTAAGGTGGAAGGTCAAGTTACAGAATACTTTACTTATAAACTACCCTTTACACCAAAAAAACAAGTCAGTAAAAGACTCAATCAACCGCTCGGCTTTAAACTGTTAAGGTAAGTTAGATAAGCCTCCTCGGGAATCTCATTATCCGCAAAAGCTTCCTCTACTAGGGGCAGATATTTCTTTATCAAATTTTTGTCTCCGGCATGCAATAGAATATGAATCGGCGCCACCGCCGCCCGCTCCCCCACCTGCGCCCGAACGGGCCACCCACGATCCAAAATCCGGCAGACCCTATTGACCACGGCGGTATCAACCATGTGTCCTACAGTTTGGTCTGAACTCTTGATCGCTGGCACATATCCCTTTGCGGCAAGGAAATACTTCTGTCTACTGCCTCCCGACAGCATCCTACAATACATCAAGTCCAATGAAAAGGCCAATTCCGGGTCAGCATAGTATTGGTAGGTTTGCCGGGTAAAGAAATCAATGGCTTTCCACTTGCGGTGTCCGCGCAAACTGTCTAGATCCGGATCTACCATAAGTAGAATCTGGTTCGGTGGATTGCTCTTTTGCCAGCGTGCCAGATAAAGAAAGGCCGAGTCCACTTTGTTTTCGAGTGCAAATTGGGAAGCTATGGCGTAGAGGTGTTGCGATAAAGTTCGATTGCTCTGCTGAATCTCCACACGACGATTCTTTTGCCGGCCAGATTCAGTTTCATTTCCGGCAATGGCTTGTCCACTTCCAAAACCCAGCATCCTCATCCGGTACGCAGGAAGCCTACTTCGGTTGGCTAGGTAAGTCCGCACGGCCCCGGCCCTGGCCCTGGATAATTCTTCGTTGTTGTTGCCAATGCTATCCGTGTGGCCCCGTATGTCCAATAGCAATTGTGGGTCGTTGTTGAGAGCATGGGCCAGCCGATTCAACTTTCTCTCTGCTTCCGGTGTCAATTCGCTGGCCCCGAATTCAAAGTGCACTACTTCCTCGATTCTTTCTTTACTGCGGAAGATCGGTGGTAAGGGATCCCGAATCCGGAGATAGGGATAATCAATTGCCGTGGTGAGTTCCGCCGGACTAGGTTTTTCGATTTCTGTAACGTGCAAATGATCAATAAAAAAATAGAGTGTATGCCCCGTATTTTCCGGCAGTCGGAAGGGCCGGAAAAAATCCAGAAATACCCCTGCCGCTATGTACGAAAGGTCCCTAGTAGGTCGAATGACATACTGCATTTGTATCCACTCCAGCCCGTTGGCACCCCGATAGCGAAACGGCGTGTCATTGATGGTAATACAGTGGCCATAATTGACCCGAAAGGGCTTACTCGAAAAGGAAACGCCAAAGTTGTCCGTAAAGTCACCGTATCTGTCCAGGCCGGGGGCAGGCTTGGTTTTGACCCAATAGGAGATGCGATAGTAGTGATGACGCTTCAAGGTCTCTTTCAATACTCCCTGAACAAAGCCGCCGCCGCCAACCGGACTTCCCATGCCACGGGTATGGTAAGTGATGCCGGCCATCGATTTCCCTTCGTAGGGCACATAAGTATCGGGATCCAAACCGTGGGCGATTTCATCTTCGATTTTAGCATAATTGGTAGGATAAAGCCCTACTAAGCACGATCTGCTCCAACCCGGTACTAATTCAGTTTTTGCATTCAATTTACCATCATTGGCCTCGAAACCCGGATTGTAGACGAGGTTCTGGGCAATCAAGTGCCGGGAAAGTAGCAAAAGGCAGATCTGCAAAAGTAAATCCAGATGTTTTTTTGACATAGCTTGGTCATTTCAAGGGTAGATGCCAATTTCAACCAAATAGCTGTTATGGGCACATCTCCTTCACAAACACATTATGAAAAGCTACTTTCTTTTTTATCTTTAGACAACTTCAATCAATGTTCTACAGATTATAGAATTCGTAATCTATTTTCTCATTCACAACCTTCATCAATTAACACCGCAAACAATGCAAAATCGAAAAATTCTACTTTCTGAAAACGAAATCCCGACGCACTGGTACAACATTGTTCACGACATGCCCAATAAACCACTCCCTCCATTGCATCCCGGCACGAAAGAGCCCATCGGACCGGAAGCACTGGCTCCACTGTTTCCAATGGAATTGATCAAACAGGAAGTCAGTACGGAAAAATACATCGAGATCCCGGATGAAGTTCGGGATATTTACAAATTGTGGCGCCCCAGCCCAATGTATCGCGCCTACGGACTCGAAAAAGCTTTAGACACTCCTGCAAAGATCTATTATAAATACGATGGTGTGAGTCCTTCCGGCTCTCACAAACCCAATACCGCTGTGGCCCAGGCTTACTATAACAAGCAGGAAGGAGTGAAACGCATCACCACGGAAACCGGAGCTGGTCAGTGGGGCAGTGCGCTGAGCTTTGCCTGTAATCACTTCGACCTGGAGTGTGAAGTATACATGGTTAAAATCAGTTATCACCAAAAACCCTATCGAAAAGTTATGATGAATACCTGGGGGGCCAAGGTATTTGCCTCTCCCACCAATCTTACCGAAGCAGGCAGAAAGATCCTGGCTGAAGATCCGGATTCCCCCGGTAGTTTGGGTATTGCCATTTCGGAAGCGGTAGAACGCGCAGCCATGGCCGATGATACAAAATATGCATTGGGCAGTGTATTAAATCATGTATTGATGCACCAGACAGTGGTAGGCCAGGAAGCGGTCAAGCAGATGGAGAAGGCAGGAGATCTACCCGATATCGTTATTGGTCCATTTGGCGGCGGATCCAACTTCGCCGGCATTAGCTTCCCCTTTATTCGTATGAACCTGGAGGAGGGTACTAACATTCGCTGTATTGCCAGCGAACCGGCTTCCTGTCCAAAATTGACGCGAGGTGTTTTCCGTTACGATTTTGGCGATACCGTCGGCATGACGCCCTTGCTTCCCATGTACACCTTAGGGCACAACTTCGTCCCCGCTCCCATCCACGCAGGAGGACTGCGCTACCACGGCGCCGGTGTCGTAGTAAGTCAGCTCCTGAAGGACCAATTGATTGAAGCCACTTCGCACGACCAATTGGAGTGTTTCGAAGCCGGTGTACTTTTTGCTCAAAAAGAAGGCATCATTCCGGCTCCCGAAACTACACATGCCGTTGCAACCGCCATCCGGGAGGCCAACAAATGCAAAGAAGAAGGGGTTGGCAAGACCATTCTCATTCATCTTTGTGGGCACGGCTATTTCGATCTGGCGGCTTACGAGAACTACTTTGCGGGGAACCTGGTCAAACACGAAGTCACAACTGCTGAAATTGAAGCCAATTTGGCACAATTGGACACGCCGGAGATTGGTTAATGAATAAATATGGGGCCGCAAGGGAAAAAGTTGATCAGATTTTATCAACTTGCGGCCTCAGACCATTTTAAACGAAGGTTGTTCAAAATGGTAGCATTGTTTGTTCGAACAACTCAAACCAAGTAAAGTAAAACCAAAACGTGGCTCAAGAAAACCTAATCAGCCTCGAACAGATCTACAAGGCAAAGATGCGTCTGAAAGACGTCATCACGCATACGCCCTTGATGGCCAATCACAATCTCTCCGAAAGGTACGATTGTAAAGTCCTGCTTAAACGAGAAGATTTGCAGATCGTGCGTTCTTACAAAATTCGGGGTGCTTACAACAAAATGTCGGCTCTCCCTGAGGATCAATTAAAGAAAGGCGTAGTTTGTGCCAGCGCTGGTAATCATGCACAAGGTGTTGCCCTGGCTTGTAGTATGTTGAAAGTGCGCGGTCACATCTATATGCCAAATGTGACGCCACAACAAAAGGTGGAAAAAGTGCAACGATTCGGTAAAGACTTCGTTGAAATCGTCCTGGTTGGAGACACCTTTGATGAAGCCAATGCACAGGCGCTCAAATTTGCCGACCAAAATCAACTAACCTTCATTCCTGCTTTTAACGACCTCGGAATCATTCAAGGGCAGGCCACGGTAGGCCTTGAAGTCTTGGAAGATAGCAATGTACCGATCGACTATGTGTTTGTTGCGATCGGTGGCGGTGGCCTCATTTCCGGATTGGGTAGCTACTTCAAAAGGATGAGTCCCAATACGAAGATCATTGGTGTTGAGCCCCAGGGGGCGCCGGCGATGTATGAGTCTCTGAAGCAGGGGCAGGTTGTTGAATTAGAAGACATAGATAGCTTTGTGGATGGTGCAGCGGTGAAGAAGGTAGGAGATATTACTTTCAAGATCGCCAAACATGTGATCGACGATATGATTCTCATCGACGAGGGCCAGGTCTGCACGACGATCCTACAACTCTATAATGAAGAGGGTATCGTAGTGGAGCCATCCGGTGCGCTTTCCATTGCGGCACTGGACCACTATCGCGAAAAAATACGGGGAAAAAATGTTGTTTGCGTGGTCAGCGGAGGTAATAACGACATTACTCGAACCGAGGAAATAAAAGAAAGATCATTGATCTACGAAGGCCTCAAGCACTATTTCATCATCCGTTTTCCTCAAAGGTCTGGTGCTCTAAAGGACTTCCTCAACGAGGTGCTTGGCCCCAATGACGATATTACCCACTTTCAATACAGTAAGCGACACAATCGCGAAACCGGCCCGGCCATTATCGGTATTCAGCTACAGCACAAGAGCGATTTTAAGAGTCTGTTGGAACGCATGGATGCTATGAAGTTCGACTATGAACTGCTAAACGAGAACCGAACCTTATTTAATTTCACTATTTGACGCGCAATACACCGTACTTAACAATGCAATAGATGGCACGCATCCCATCTTTCCACCCGATCTTCTTGCCTTCGTCGTAAGTGCGGCCATAATAAGAAATGCCCACCTCATAGATCCTGACACCAGGGATCCTGGACATTTTACAGGTGACTTCCGGTTCAAAACCAAAGCGCTTTTCATGGAGTTCCAACCCCTGGATTAATTCCGTCCGGAACAGCTTATAACAGGTCTCCATATCGGTTAAATTCAGATTGGTGAACATGTTACACAGGAAAGTCAAGAATTTATTGCCAATCGTATGCCAAAAAAATAGAATTCGGTGAGGATTGCTGCCCATAAAGCGGGATCCGTATACTACATCGGCATCGGCTTTCAATACCGGCTTGAGCAAGTCGTTGTACTCCATGGGATCGTATTCCAAGTCCGCATCCTGAATCAACAGATATTCTCCCGTAGCCTCCTGGATCCCCGTATGCAATGCTGCCCCTTTTCCCTGATTCGTAGCATGCTCCAGAAACCGGATATTCAAGGAGGGGTTGGCGGTTATGTAATTGCGAACCGCCTGACTGGTATCGTCGGTGGATGCATCGTTGACAATAATCAGCTCTTTCTCGATGCCCTCCGCCAGGACGACCATTTTGACTTTATCTAAAATCAGATGAATGGTCGGCGCTTCATTGTAGGCCGGAATAATGATCGAAAGCTTGCGAATGTTCATTTCTTTTTAACCATTTTACTGAACTGACTAGGCAACAATTGAACCGTATCACCAGTCATCCTCTCAATATTATACGCCAGCAAGATATACAATTCGGTGATGCCGGGTACGGGAATGAAGATCATGGACAAAAATGGCAAAAAACGGGGAATATCCTTCAGTTGGTCAAATGCATGTATGATCTCTTCTTCGCTGGGCAGAGCATCCGGATTCCTATCTCCGATCTGGTTCTTGAGCAGAGCCCCGATGGTCAAAGCCATATCTTTGGTCTCGCTGTACTCCATATTGGTGGCGTAGGCAAATTTCCGGGCATTTTCGGTAATTGCCTGTGACAAAAGTGAAAAGCTGCTTTTCCGATTGCTGTAAAAGTGCAGCTTTGGGCCATATTGGAGCAGGAAGCAACTCAAATCAGCTTTGGATTCGATCAGGTCTACGGGTGTCAATCTCAGCACTCGACAGAGTTTGGTCAGGAATTCCTGCTCGGTCTCGGTCAATTCTTTGTCAGCACTGGCCGCCAGAACTGCTATGTCCAACAAATACCTTCGCGCGGTCCAGTCAGAAATAAACGGTATTTTGAAATCGTCGATGCTAATCCCGTCAGCGATGATTCTTTTTGCCTGTGCTTTTTGCCCTTTGGTAAGCAATTTAGAGGATCGTTTGAAATGGTTGTGCAAAACTTTTTCTCCTTTTCTCACTCTTCCATCGCAGTGCACGGCAGCAGTCAGTACTTTCAGTGTCAGCATTTTCATCGCGCGCTTCCGATCGATCAGATCTCCCAGCACCTTGGTCTCATCCTCACCATTTCTCACTCTTTTCTGCCAGATACGGAAAAAATAGCAATCCCAAAATAAGTGACTGTTGACCCCGGTCTTGCGAAAATCCAACAGGCTTTTCTTGAAGGCCACCCTTTCTAAGAGTATGCCTTCGACGGAATCTGACTTGCCCTCCCCTACTGCCAGGTCCAACAATTGATAATACCGCTTGATCTGCTGCCCGGCCACACCAATCGCCTCGGCTACGGAGTCGCCTTCCAATTCCGGCAAGATGCTTTGAATCATGATATCCAGAAGCGTCATCTTGATCTTACGCAATCCGGATTCAGGGATTTCATCGGATGGCGTGAAGGGATAATGAACGGGGAAACCGTATATCAATCCACTGTAAAGCAAAGTAAGATAGAATGGTTGACGCGTACTGCGAAATTGTGCTATCTGGGCATCCGTGATACCAATGGAGCGCCACTGCGGGGTGTCCAATGCAATGGGATGCTGTTGCCGATGCTTCAGATAAGCATCCAACCACAATTGACTTTTTGTATTCAATAGCTCTAGACTTTAATACCAAACCCAAACATAGTTGGATTGTCGCTTGCCGCCAAGGATCGGGCGTAAAATTTAGACGAAGTCATCAAATTCACTTGACCAACAGAACATCACCGGAGAAAACTTTCCGTATTCCATCAATGAACTTCGCTTCTACCATGTAGACAAAAACAGCAGCATTTTGAGGAAGTTGCCGGTCATGCGGTTCCCAAATCAGCTTATTATTTTCTATTGCGTAGGAGGGCTGCATTTGCTCAAAAACCAGTTGTCCCCACCGATCAAAAATCCGAAAAGAATAAATTTCATCGACATCGGGGCCCAGATGAATCTCTAACCGGTCATTGTTTCCATCACCATTCGGTGAAAAGGCCGATGGAGCAAAAATCTTGTAGGGCCTTTCAACAACGATCATCAATTGCGCATTGGCTTCACACCCATTGACGTCTTCGACCATCACCTCCACCAGTTGATTACTTACTGGATGCAAGGAGGGTAGTTCCCAACAATCCTCGCAAATTATTTCTTCCCCATTGGACCATACCACCCGATTAATGGAATCCGGGTCAATGTTGGTCAATAATTGTGGCTGCACAACCTCTCCCAACCGGACCTCTACTCTATCGCCGATATCTACCATCAGTTCATAGCGGTTTTCCAATTCGATCTGTCGAAAATGTTCGCATCCCTTGGCATCTTTAATGGTGAATTCATAATTGCCGGCGGCCAATTGGTCAAATGCCATGGCATCGTCAAATCCCCTTCCACTGAAGTTGATTTGGTAAGGGGGCGTTCCACCGGAAATATCGCTCAGAATAAAGCTACCGTCCATTTGTTCGCCACAGGAAGGTTGTCTAACATTTATCACATACTCACCCGGTATGTCCTTGCTTTCTATTACTTGCACTGCTTTTTCTCCTTCACAACCGGTTTCTTCGTCCATTACCAAAACAGTATAGGTACCGGGGCGAGTGGCGCTAATTCGGGATCGCGCACCGGCAAAGACCTGATCCGGGTTCCGCCACTCGTGATAAAACCTAGGTTGGTCTTCCAAATCAGTATATAAATCCACCTTTCGAGGACTGCAACTTAGCTCAAAAGTATCGGGGACAGAGAAAACAGGTGGCATCCGAAGATCTGTTACCACAACGGAGTCCAGGCTGCTACAACCGTTGTTCTTGTCCAGGATTTCCAGATAGTACCGGCCGGGTTCGCTAACCTCCGGTCTTGCGAAGTTGGGATCACCAACAATTACTCCGTCAAAAGTATACCAATTGAAAGCAATATTTCGATTGCCGATCGACTGACTGCCGTCTAACCGGACAACGGGATTCCGGCAGGTCAGGGCCATATTGGGGCCAGCATCGATATTTGGTCTCTGATAATCTCCATCTAAGAAAATCTCCCGCGAAGCGGTGCAATTTCTTTCGGTATCCTTTACTTCAAAAACATAAATTCCTTCTGCAGTAGCTACAAAGGTTGCCCCCTCCGCCCCAGGTATGGGTTGTCCAACTTCATCTAACCAATGGTATTCGATGCCCGGCCCTTTAGCAGATCTACTCCCATCTATAAAGACCGTATCGTGCAAACAATCCAACACTCCCGAGAATTCTAGTTCCAACAATGGAGGTTTGGTTTGATCAGCAATAAAAACCGAAGTCGAAGCAGATCTGCAGCCCGTTGATTGATCTTCCACCACCAGTGAGTAGGTACCGGGAATCGTCACCGTCAATTCTGCGCTACTTTCGTTGTTTGTATCAACCCCGGGGCCCGACCATTCAAAAAGAAGTCCATCCGATCCGTCGCCTGGGAAAGGTGTCAATACTACTTGGTTTTCCCGACAGTCAATTGCCATGCTATCCATCATACTGGGATCAGGAGTCTTCATTTCCTGAACCGAAAAGTTCTGAATGGCACTGCAGCCGTTTTCACCGGAAATCGTTGCTGAATAGGTGCCACCCTGACTGATCAAAAGCTCGGAAAAAGTACTTCCGTCCGACCAAAGCACGGCCGCCGATGCCGGGTGGATGGATAAAGCCGACGTCGTTCCTTCACAAATCACAGAATCTCCCA
Organism: Saprospiraceae bacterium; assembly: GCA_028284395.1. Classification (GTDB taxonomy): domain Bacteria; phylum Bacteroidota; class Bacteroidia; order Chitinophagales; family Saprospiraceae; genus JANQRV01. The sequence continues at coordinate 284 of JANQRV010000353.1, read as the reverse complement.
TAATCTCAAATTCCGGTTTGGCCTTTTCCGTAATGGTAATTTCTGATTCGGCAAAACATCCATTATCATCCGTTACGGAAATTCGGTAAACACCGGCTTCCGTTATTTCGATGTTGGGCTCCCTTTCTCCGGAAGACCAAAGGTAAGTCGGGAAATCAGATCGTTCCATCACGACTATCCGTTCACCCGGACATAGTGCTCTCGGGCCTTCGATGACTGGTTGTGGCTTTTCCAGCTGAACCAGCTCGTGAAAGGCAGAATCGGAACACCCCCACTCATTGGTA
>JANQRV010000345.1 GCA_028284395.1 Saprospiraceae bacterium | reverse complement strand
TACATGGCATAGATTTCTTCTCTCTTTTGCTCAAAAAAGTTGAAGACCGTCTCCAATTCCTCAATTGATTCCAGGCAGTATCCACGGTAGAGGCGCTGTCGGATTGAACTGATCTGCAAGGCTTCGGCAGGTTTGGCGTAGGGAGCCCCGACAATACCGGCATGGGCAAAATCATAGGGAACGGAGACGGGCCGAATTTGGCTGCCTTTAAAAACTAATTTGACGTTGTGCCGATACTGGACCGACCAATCGGTGTTCCCGATTAAATACTCAAAAACCGCCATTCTGTGAAATGCTTCTTTCTCTACTTTATTGGGCCTTAAGCCATTCACCTTGACAATTTTGCCCTGAAGGCGCTCCGCCATCAAATCCTCATCTTCGAGAATAATACCGTAAAGTGGTTCCGGCATTTCGTCCTCTTTATCATCTTGATACTTGACCCGAATCAATCGGGCTTTAAAACTGTCATCAGTTAGTATGTTGTACAATTGGTAGACCAGGAACTCCCGAATCACGTATTTTTCTCCTTGGCAGGGAGTCACCAATTTCAGTTTGTCTTGCCCCGCAAACAACGAATTGTCGGGGGTTTTGGATTTAGAAAAATTCAATCGCAAAGGCGGATATCTGCAGTTGCTTTTCTGTCGACGAAAATTCCCCCTCGTTTTTACCTTGAGTGGTATGGACACCAGTTGGGAATTTTCATTGGTGTAGGTCAGCACAACTGGCCGGTACGGACCATCTTTGGTTCGATCATTTAGAATGGTTTTGATATCTCCCCGCAAAGTCAAATCCAACGGAGCATCATCTGAGAAAAGCGTTGTCTGGGCACCTAGGGATGTGGCAATCACAAGATGCGCCAACACAAAACGGAAAAATATTTGGGGCCAACGTAACATGAATATCCGATTTAATGAATATTGGGTACCTACTCTGTGAGAGATACACTTAATTAAGGTAAGGGGAAAATTAAATTCCGCAAAATACTTTCATTTTTTTCCCGTAAGTTGCGGAACTTTTTATCTTTGCTTTTCCTTATAAAAATGGACATTGATCCATTCACCTGGTGGGTATAGCTCAGTTGGTTAGAGCGCTGGATTGTGGTTCCAGAGGTCGCCGGTTCAAATCCGGTTACTCACCCAAAGCTTAAGTAGGCCCCGCCTTTGGCGGGGTTTTTTTGTTTGTGCTGTCGCCAAATCAGGGATCAATCCATACTCGACAGTACCTATACTGCGCCATTATTTTGCCACCCATCTATTAGAACGTGGAATGGCCTTACACTATATACAAAAGTTACTAGGTCGTAGCAGTAGTGAGACAACTGAAATCTACACGCACATCACTCGGAAAGCCGGAGAAAAGCTTTGTAGCCCGCTTGATTTTTTGAATATTGAAGGATGAAGGCATTGCTGGGATTGTGGCGTGTTCTATTGGGAAATAACTTGCTCTATAGCGGGTTACACAAATGTTGTAGCCAATTAAGAAAAATCATTAAAAATTCAATGTCGGTTCATAGAAGACCTGATAAGATATAGTAGAAAATGAGCAATCATCTACCCATATCATCATCCAATAAGTCCATTGCGGTTCTCCCTTTTGTTAATATGAGTGCCGACCCTGAGAACGAATACTTCAGCGATGGCATTACCGAAGAAATAATCAACGCCCTAACCACCGTGAAGGGCTTGAAAGTCATTGCCCGCACATCCTCTTTTGCATTTAAGAATAAAAATATAGATGTAAGAACCATTGGTAATCAGTTAGGAGTAAGTACTGTTTTGGAGGGTAGTGTCAGGAAAGTCAAAAACCGGGTTCGCATTACAGCGCAGTTAGTCAGTACTAATGACGGCACTCACTTCTGGTCAAAAAATTTCGACCGGTATTTGGAAGACATATTTGCCCTACAAGATGAAATAAGTTTACTCATTGCTGACCAGATTCGAGAAAATTTTGGTCATCTCAATATTCAGGAACCTCTAATTGAAGCACCTACACAAAATATGGAAGCCTACGACCTTTATCTTAAAGGTCGTTATCAGCATTTATTGTGGGATGGCCAAGGAATCGCAAATGCAGTAGAACTCTATGAACAATGTGTAACGATAGACCCCTCATTTTCTTTGCCTTACTTTGGTTTGGCGTATAGTTATGCCATGTACGGATCCTGGGGAAATAATAAAGGTTTGTTACAATTGTCTGAAGAGAATCTCAGCAAAGGATTTAACTTGGACCAACAATCCTATATAGGGTGTTTTAGTAAAGCGACATTATCCTTTTGGGGCCAATGGGATTTCATCAATGGGCATAAATTTTTTCAAAAAGCAATAGAACTTAATCCATCCTATACGGAAGCCGAAGAAGGTTTATGCGAGTTGTATACAGCAGTAGGTTATTTCGAAAAAGCGCTCTGGCATGCTGATAATATGTTAAAAACAAACCCTTTGTCTCCAAATCATTATTTTACCAAAGCAAATATTCATTATTTAAACGAGGACTACACAAAAGCGCTAGAGTGTATAGAGACCTCCTTGAGCATCAATCCGGGTTTTACACATTCCATCGCATTAAAACAACTTTGCCTAATCCTTTCGAAGGCTTACGAAAAACTAGATGACTTCTTAGGCCAAACCCCTTTGGCTGAGAGACCAGAAGAATGCAGAGTATTGTACAAGTTGGTCAACCCAGAAGATGAGATCGATATTGATATCAGCAGGGCGAGCTTAATGATAAAAGAAAATTTTGGGACGGCCCTTTTACCCTGGCAACTTTTTTTGTTGGTCCATTTGGACAAACACGAAATGGCATTGGACTTTTTGGAAGAAAATATTAAGATGCGTACCGGTCAAATCATAAACTTTATGAATATTCCGCTACTCAAACCTTTACACCGATATCAGAGGTTTCAGGATTTACTACAAGCCACTTTCCGTATAGAACTATTACCACCTGCCCCCGAAAAACAAATACAAATCGCCTCTTCCAAAGCCCTAATGACAGTTGCTGAAATCGACAAGGTTTTAGAAATTATTGAAAAAGGAATGAAGGAAGAAAAGTGGTTTCAAAACCCATCTTTAACTTTACGCTCCCTAGCCGAAAACCTGAATATTAGCAGTAATAAGCTTTCCTGGTTGTTGAATGAACGAGTTGGCCAAAACTTCAATGAATATATCAATACTCTCCGTTTAGAAACTTTCAAAAAGATTGCCCTAAGTCCTGCTAATAACCACCTTACCCTTTTAGCGCTAGCTTATGAAAGCGGCTTTAATTCTAAATCGGTATTCAATACCTTCTTTAAGAAAACCGAAGGGATGACACCGAAAGCTTGGGTGAGGTCTAATCAAATTTAAGCCTATTCAAAAGGTCTCAAATCTCACTATAAAGTTCGGAATTTCATTTCAGAACGATTCACCTTCCTTTTCACTTCATCTTTGCATTATCAATTCGATAAAATTTATTAATCACTTTTTTAAAACTTTTAAAAAACCAAATCATGAAAAATCTATTAATTCTCTTTATTACGCTTTGTACGTTTTCTCTTTTTGGTCAAGAGACCAACAGCACTATCGAAAGAAAAGGATTTGTCATTGGTTTTGGAATAGGCGGCGGTGTCATCAGTATATCTGACAGCGATCAGGAAGTACCCTTCGACGAAGCTCAAGGCGGCGGCAGTTTTCCTAATTTGAAATTGGGTTGGATGGTCAATGATCGCCTAGCTATTCTAGGAATCTATTCCGGGATGAGCTACGATTACCAAGACAAAGACCGAAGTTTTGATGCATTTATGCCATCTGTTCAATATTGGTTAAAAGACCGATGGTGGGTAAATGCTGGCGTAGGTCTAGCTATGGATTTTCCAGCCATTTATGAAGACAACATTAAAGATGAAAATTGGAATTTCGGTAAAGCAGTTGCCTTCAGTACAGGGTATGAATTAGTGCAGAAGAAAAAATTTGCGCTCGACCTCCAAACCCAACTGCTGATGGGAACATCTTATGTAGGTAAAAATAAACATCGAGACGCTGTAGTGTTCTCCGTTGGACTAGGATTTAATTGGTATTAAGTAAGGGATCAAATTCAATGGGTAACTTTTGATCACCGGGGAAAGGCTTAGCATCTGGATGTTTTTCTAGTCAGTTCGAGAAGTTTGGAGCCCTTCGGGCGTTCGAGCTATTTGAGACCGACAATTCAAACGACCGAAGGGCTTCAAACAGCTCAAACAATTCGTACATTCGCTTTAATGCCAGCAATCTACATTTGCAACCTCTGAGATTTTCGCAAATTATTTTTGATCACTTACTCATGCTTAAAAATGGATGCCTTAAAACAATTACTTAGGGGTGAATTTTTAAGCTATAGTCTGATAAAATTGATTCATAAGGTGGTGAAGAAATAGAATATTGGCTACAGCTGGCTACGCTTCATTTAATAAACGTTTCGCTTCCATTAAAACAAAATAAATCAATTACACAATAATGACGAGATTAGTGTTGATAATCACATTGCTACTAACTATGGCATGTTCAAATCAGAAGGGAAATGAAGCGCCAACTAATAAGCAAACTCCTGTAGATTTAATTGCTGTCCTGGATACCGTCTGGAGGACAGAACAAGGACCAATAACATTGAGAGATTCACTAATGAAAATTTATGGCGCGGAATCAAAAGAAGTTCAAACACAACAAGAAATCTACGAGAGGAATCACATTGTAAATGAAAGAAAAATAAAAACCATACTTGATAAATATGGTTGGCCAACAAAAGAAATGATTGGAGAACAAGGCAATTGGACAATATGTAATGTCATTCAACATTCGGACAATGAGATACGTATAAGATATCTTCCGATGATGAGAAAAGCCGTAAAGGATAAAAAATTAGAGCCGCGATTTTTAGTTAGAGCAGAGGATAGAATTGCAACAGAAAAAGGGGAATTGCAAATTTATGGAGGACAGATGAAATACTACCCGGAAACTAAAAGCTTTAATGTTTGGCCTGTTTATGATCCCGTAAATATCGACAAAAGAAGAGCGGAAATTGGACTTGAACCAATCGCCGAATTCCTTAAAAACAGATTTGATTTTGAATGGAATCTGGAGGAGCAAATAATAAGGTCTGAAGAATTTGAAAGGACAAGGCTCCGTCAAACTAAATAACGCAATATAACAATAGCCACTCCCAAACAGACAGCTTCGGGAAGTGGCTATTGCACGGAACCAATGATTGGTCATCGGATCGTAACCGGTATTAGAATGCGGCCTCGACTAACTTTGTACTGACCCGCAATTGTGTACAGGCTTCTGCCACCTTGTACGAAACCGGATCTGGAGCGGCCAATCGTGATTTTGGCACCATCCACGGCCGACGGCAAGTTCTTAATGGTAATGCTGGTTTGGGTAGACCTTTTCGAGGCACTCTGAGACGAACCACCGGGCTTTGCGAAGTTGCCAACCGCACTCACCTCGATTTGCTGGCCGTCCTCCAAAAAGCCGGTAATATCCCCATACACCTGACCGGGCAGATCTACGTCGAGGACAATCCGTCGACCATTCGGAGCTCTGTAAGAGAGTTTTAAACTTAGACCGACTTCATTCGATCCGTCCACATTCCAGTTGGTTTCCACGGGATCGACCGAAGAGGCGTCGCTGGCAAGCAACGAATTGGTAACGGCGAAAAATACGAACAGGATAGCTGCAAAAAAACTGATTGATGTTTTCATAATGGTTTACTTTGGTCAATTATTTGATTGGTTATTAATTGGGGCAAAGGTCGGGCATTTACCGGTGCGGGGCTTCCGGGAAATCATATATTTTGAGCTTCTATGAAATCTGGTAGGAAGTGGCCTAGAAGAAGCGTCAGTAGTCCTGCAACTTATCCGTCCAGATCAAGGCAGCAGCCCCGGAGATGGCGGTCGTTTTACCCGGAAGTCCAGAAAGTAAGATCTTTACTTTTCCTTTGTAGACCTCCAACAAATATTCTTCAAAATATCGGTGGAGCGGATCTAAAATCCATTTTCCGCTGTTGACGAGTCCTCCCATTAGAATAAATGCCTCCGGTTGAGAGAAAGCGGTGAAATTTGCCATTGCCAATCCTAGTATCTGGGCGGTAAAATCGAATGCTTTTAAAGCGATGGGATCACCTTCGGCAGCAGCCTGTGTGATGTCTTCGCCATGCAGGTCGTTGTAGGCAATACTCCTAAATCGGCTGTCATCCATGTATTTGCTCTGCATGAATAAAATGGTGCGTTTTAAACCGGTGGCTGAGACATAGGCTTCCAATCCTCCTCGTACATTCTGTCCGGTCAGTCGGCCGTCACCAATGGTCATGTCAACATGCCCCAATTCACCGGCAAATCCATCATAACCAGTGATTAGCTGGCCATTGGCCACGATCCCGGCACCAAAACCGGTACCCAGTGTGATGACAATAAAGTCCGTCATATCTTTGGCCACTCCAAATAGCATTTCACCGAGGGCGGCTGCATTCGCATCATTTGTTATTTTCATGGGCATCGGAAGACGCGTACGAAATTTGTCCAAAATGGGCACTACGCCTTTCCACTTCAGATTGGACGCATGCACAATGGTCCCATCTCTGCTGGATGCATTAGGAGCCCCGATGCCGCATCCCAGGAAATTAATTTCTTCAGGCATTTCAGATTCCAACTGTCGAATGGTCTTGACGATTTGATCCAGATAATCATCGAGATCGGGATGGTTCCTGGTCCGGAAAAAAGTGTGTATCAAGCAATTTCCTTCAATGTCGACAAAGCCAATTTTTGTTTTCGTTCCGCCGATGTCAATTCCAATTGCTAAGTCCATCTATACTATTTGTTGTGTGTTATTCATAGACCCTAAAGTACCAAAATCCCCCCCTATTCCAAAGCAAATGCCAAAACTGCATCACCGAATGGTGAATTGTTCTTGCCTCCACCTCCACAAACGATCACGACATACTGCTTACCATTCGATCGATAGGTACTGGGAGTAGCGTAAGCAGCAGCGGGTAACGGGTGTTCCCAAAGTAGCTCACCGTTTTTTTGATCAAAGGCCCGGATCTTTTCATCCGGTGTGCCGGCAATAAATACCAAGCCCCCGGCCGTAGCAATGGGCCCTCCAAAATTTTTGGCCCCCGTATTCACAATGCCCCTTTTAACTAGTTCCGGATATTCACCCAGTGGAACTTGCCAGACAATTTCTCCCTCGGCCAAATCGACGGCATGCAGTGATCCCCAGGGAGGTTTGATACCTGGGAAACCCTCCTGATCAGTAAGAAAGGGAGCGTGGCTACCGTATTTGACCATTCCTATGGCGTCCAGGTTTTCCAATGTTTTATCCGGGTTTTTCAAGAATACAGCCAGATCACTCATTTCTGCTGCTGTAAACTGGCGAAATGCCGGCATTGTTCCACGGCCCTCCCGAAGTACTTCAACAATATTTTTGTCCGTCAGTGTAATCCCGATTAAAGAAGGAGTGCCCGGCAAGATACCCTGACCATTAGCTCCATGACAGTTGGTACAATTCTTTTGGAAGAGGATTGCTCCTTTCATGGTGGGACTTGCCTCTTCTAGTTGAGCATCGTAAAATTTTACCAGGCGGTTAATGGTCGGCGCCTCATTGGTATTAACAAAAAGAAGGTTGTTATTGGGGTTAAAGGCTCCTCCTCCCCACTCCATACCTCCCTGATGGCCCGGCGTGGTGATGACACCTTTTTCATTGGCAGGCGTATAAATTGGCCCCGAATCGTATTGGCGAAAGATATTTAAGACATAATCGTACGCTTCGGGAGAGAGATCGGTAATATCCTCTTCCGACATTTGGGTACGAACCAGTGGCGGAGGTTTGGTAGGAAAAGGCTGGGTCGGCCACGCCATTTCTTCCGGAATTTGAGTTGGAGGTACCGGGCGCTCTTCGATTGGAAAGATCGGTTTACCATTTTCGCGATCCAGTACGAAAGTGAACCCCATCTTCGTGAATT
>JANQRV010000338.1 GCA_028284395.1 Saprospiraceae bacterium | reverse complement strand
TGGCGCTATTGGCAAGTGGCGGAGCTACGGTCATTCACTACAGCAACGGATTTGGCGGAAGTAGGGGCGATCAATTCACGAATGTGAGTCCGCAGGTAGATATTAATGTTGTGCCCATCTATCACATTGGAGATCCGCTTTCGGTCCAAGCCAGCCTACGGTATTACAAGGGTTTTGAAGCTGGGGATCGGGGAAGAGCGAGCAATTGACGGATGTATCTGTTGGTTTGCGTTTTTCGCTTTAATACCAAATTGAATAATTTATTTGGGTTAACTTGTTTTAATAAATTCAAATAGGTAACTGTACTTGCAAGGTCATTCGCATGAACATAAGGGTTTGGATCAGTCTCAACCCCTTTCGTTCATGGTGGAACTTTAACATTAATGTTTGTCGGAACTTCCATTTGCTCTGTATCAGCTCCTACTCTATATTACAGATTGTCAAGTCTGTAGATTTCACTAGGAGAAGAGGAAAAAGCAATGGTATTCCCAAAAAAGGCAGATGAATATCTTCGTCCTTAAAATTCTGTACCATCATTTTGGTAACTTTAAGTAACCGAAGCTTCTATACCTGCTTCAACTTATACAGTCTAAATTGCCCAATTAAGATGAACCTATTTTCTCTTCTTAAAAACAGGTTGCCAAAGCCAATACTTGAACATTACCAACTTATTTTGAATGTGCTTTTTCTTTTTCTGAGCACCATTCTCGCTATCGACGCAATTGGTTTAAGAGCCTCCAGGCTCATTAATATATCAAAATCCAATCACTTAACTCCTCACATTGTAGAAGAGATCGAATTTCCTCAAAACACCGGTACTACTGCAGTAAAGTTTTGGTACACGCCAGAAAGGAAAAAAAATTACGGTATAAAGTTGAAGATTCTTAAAGATCACTACGTGATGATTAAATCTGAACACGATATCAAGACCTCTATTCTAAACTCATCCGGAGATTTCATACCGCTGGTCTCTTTTTCTCCATTATACTGGATTTTTCAGGCTCCAAAAAACGATCACTATTTAATCGTCTTCAAGGGCCATTTAAAAACGGAGGTCACCATTGATATACCTCCCCTTTCTAAAGAGGAAAATGTGATTCATCATCGGGCAGGTCGGTGATCCTGCATGAATGAACTTTTCTCAACTTACCTCGCATCTTTGATAACAATCCACCTTAATAGGCATCCGCTTTGTAACAATAATTTTAACTTTTAGTACAAATATACAGCACGCCAATACGATATATTTCTCTCCAAGTACACTTATTTACGAACCACATAACGAAACAATTGATTAGGTTTCAATAAGCTAAAAGCCTTTTATATTGTTATCTAACAACATTTTCAACTTAAAAAGGCGGTCACTTTTGCTAGCACTGTGTATCTGCAGAAGGCTATGAGAAATCATTTGTTAACCGGATGATCTGGGGGAATTATGCCTTCGATCACCTTGGCATCCAAAATTATTACAATCATGAAAAATGCAATTCTTTCTCCAATGTTGATTTGGCTGTTCATCGGTTTACTAACTCCCGTTCATGTTGGAGCAACGGCGACACCTGTCTCAGTACAAGACTCGACCATTATGGACACTTCCGAAAAAGTATCCGGGAAAAATACTACTGTAAGATTTGTCAAAGTTAGAGATCGAAAGACCGGAAAGAAGTTCTGGCTGGAATATGAAAACCTGGAAGATATCGAGCAGTTAAGGCAGAATTATGACATCCTGAAAACGCGCAAAAACAAGGGCCGTTTCTGGAAAACGATCACCTCTCTGATCGAGAGAATCATCGGCCATATTTGCTCAGACTTTCCGGAATGTCTCCTGAATAAGGACGAGGCACACGAACAACCTCGAGCGACACAAAAAGCGGATCAATAATAATGATAACGAGAGGGGTGTTTCAGAAACACCCCTCAAAAAAATCACATCGGATACGATATACCAATATACTAATTACACTTACATATGAAATCAATCGTTCAAAACCCAATACATCAATATAAAAGTTATGGAATACCAAAGTAATTGCCAGTTGTTAGATTTTGTGGGAGGGAAATTGTCTCCAGAAGAAGAGACAATAATACGTCAACAGCTTGAAGCACAGCCTATAGACAAGTCTGCCATTGAAGGCATTCGATTAATCTATGAGCAGGAAGGACTGTCTCGAGCCGAGTTGGAAGATATGTTGCAAGGTATGCAAGTGCATTTCGAAAGCAACCTGGAGCAGGACAAGGAGCACCTACCTTCACAGCGAAGAAAGCGCAAATTTCGTTGTCACTGCTGGCGCTCCCTGGTACCTGTACTGGTTTCGGCTTTGATGTCATTTCAAGTAGCCAACAATGGGAGTGCCATATATGATTACGATTCCGTATCCCCAACTCTAGATCAGAGAAAAACCCAATCGTTCAAACACAGCGATACAAACGATCCGGTTCAATTAGCACTGAAAGATACTTTACATCTTAGGATGCAAACACCTCTTGTAAATCATGAGCGTTCTGCTTTTAATATAGAAAACATCCAATCAGATCAGCAGAGTTTTCGTCCCAATACTCATGCAGACTTATTTTCTATTTCATGGGAAGATATTGAAGCTGGATGCCAAATGATAGAGTCTCTTCTGGGGAATAAATCGGAAGATATGAAAAAGTTCTATCAGACATTTTGTGAAAGTGGTTCAAACAACCGATCCGTTAAGATCGCATCCGCAAATGAAGAAACACCGGTAAATGAAACAATAATCGGCGAAGAGAAATACTTGGTAAATGAGGCGATCAATAAAGATAGGAATGAAAGTGAATATACCCCACCTGAGATCATATCTGGAAAAAACTATTCTATTAAAGGTTTATGTAATTCACACCTGCAAAATCATCCCATTCGATACGAAGCACAACTAATTTCAGCAGTGGAATCTGGAATTACAGAGGCCAGTAGGAAATTTGATGATCCACAAAGTCATTCTGTACTGTACCCCAAATTTGATCCGGTATCCTTGAAACTCGACGAACAGAATTTTCCATTCAAGAAGAAGAGTTTAAATAGAAGCCGTAAAAGACAGTCTACATTACGGTTTCATTCGAGCAATGATATTGACCATCTCAACGTGGGAGTTACCAGTCAATTGTTTACCAAATGAATTTAAGCAAAGTTCAACTTAACCAACTACCAATTTTAAACTTCCAAAAAACAAGTTCACCAGATTAATTGTCAAAAACCAGATCACATGCCTTTAAACACCAAAAATGATAGGGAGCTTTGGGATCTCTTTCGGGAAGGCAAAAACGACGCCTTGGGAGAGTTATTGAACCGCCATCGATTGCGCATCCTTGCGGTCACTTATCACATAATCCAAAAGAACTACACCTGTGCTAACTTAGAAGAAATTAAAGATGCGCTACAGGAGACTTCGATTAAAGTACTTACCGGAGACCGGACAACCAATGTCATCGACTTTCCGCGCTGGATGGTCCAATACGTCATCAATGTCTGGCGAAACGAACGTCGAAAAACCATGAATCGCGACCGGATTAATCGCGAAAGCCTGGCACCTCTACACGAATTTTATGAAATCGATCTGCTTATTGAGAAAGCACTGGATAGAAGCAGGTACCTTGAAATGCTGAAAAAGATTACCTCGAAGTCCTATCAGCAAATTGCCTACTTCAGTATTTTTGAAGGTAAAACCAACCAGGAAATTGCCGATTTCTTCGGCAAAAAGAAGGCCTGGGTCGCCGACAAAAAATACCGGGCTTTAAAGCAGTATCATGACATACTACAGGAAGAAGGACTTATTGCCTAGAGACATCGTATTTCATAACTATTGTTAGATCCGTGATCATTAAAGTATGGCCATTGGATCTTTTCTTTTTGGGCTTATAATCTTTTAACAATAACTATCCAAGTACTAACGTAACCTATGGAACGAAAACCGGGCGAAAACCAATATCAGCACTTGCATTTCCAGGAGCCCCGCTATCCCGATAAGCCGACCGACAATATTGGCTTTCATTAAACCAGGAACCTCTCATGAGAACCCGATTCAGCCCAATCAGGCCCCTGAGAATTATCATTGTTGTAGCCGCCCTCGCCAAACGATTTATAATAGGAACATCATAACAATCTTGGCACTATTCTGCAATGTTACCATGCATATCGTAGAGACCGAAACCGTTCAGGTAATAACTCCCGACTGATTGGGTTCTTTTTATCTTCAACTCATAGGGATCATCCTCTTGACCGGAGAATACTGTGTTCTGCATGTAATGACAACCTCGCAAAAATTGCGAACAATTTCCATGATTTCATCCAATCGCACTTGAAAAGCCTGAGCGTTTGTCAAATTGAATCTAGAATTAATGTATTTTCTATACTTAATAGAACTCCTGTAATTAGGAATACGCTTGGAGTTACGTAGGTAAGAATATCATAAAATGCATCCGGGAGAATGTAACCAGCCTTATTTGCTTGCTGATAACTTTTCTTTTCATTACTCATTTTGGGGGCTTTTATAAAATAACTGTATTAATGACTAGTTGGCTGCCAGATTAATTATCTCAATAGAAGGCCATTACTAACCCATTGTAGCCAAATCAACTACCACTTTTAGAAAGTAGGTCAACCTTTCAATCCGCAACGGGAAGCTGTTTTTAGTAATGTTGCGATACTACGAAAGAACATCCGGGTGTCCATCCGGCAAAAGTGGCAGAAATCAAAGCATCCACTCGGTCGTCAAGGCCGAACAGCATCAAGGCAATCGCCAAGATCACCGTAGCATCACTTCACACAATCACAAACCTTAATCCATTCCCAATGCCACATTGCAGTAAAGACCAAACAACTCACCACCCAAAAGCCAATTATCGAAAACAGCGTCACCGCCAAGGCCTTCAGACGGCTTTCCCACTTATCCGCCGGATTTCGATAGGCATAATAAAAAGCAATACCGACGATCAAATAAGGTACGGGATGCAGGAATAAGAGCCAATCGCCGATCAAAGGGTACAGCATGATCGAAACCAGGGTTCCAAAGCCCACCAGATAGGAACTGGCATAGAAGTGTTCCCAAAAGGTATGCTGCCGGTAGACAAAATAACTCGAAGCTGCATAACAAAGAATGATCAACGCCCAACCGTAGCTACTGTAGCTCCGAAGAAATTCACCAAAGTAAACCACGAAAGGACTGATGATCTTGTCTGACTTTTCCATCGAGATCACTCCATCTGCAAAGTATTGGGATGAAACCAGCGCCATAAACCCTATCCAAAACGCTGCAAAACTAAAGGGATGCGTCAGGTTGTCTCTCCTACCCGCTAGGTATTCTTGAAGCATGATCCCTGGTTCTGTCAAAATCCGGTAGAAGGTGTTGAAAAGGCCGTTGTCGTAGTTGACGACACTTACGAGAAAGTCTTGAATGGCTAATCGTAAAGAAAGGGTTGGGACGCTTATGTCGAGACCACAGTAAGTACAGGTAGGGCCTTGCAAGGGGGTTCCGCAGTTGTTGCACTTCATTGGATGTTGTTTAAAGTCGCCGGGTGATCGCTTGGGTTTCGAGTTTGAGTGGTTTGAAGTTCAACTTGGGTTGTTCAAACCTTAACTTTGAAACTGTTTCAATGTAAGGGATTTACGGATAGTGATGTTTTAATATTCGACCAAACAAGGGTATTATTCTATGATGATAGAGTTTTAACAGCATTATTCCTTTCCAAAACCAGAAATCATACCGGCACCTCATGCCATATAGGTTTTCACACATAAAAGCAGAATGCGATGCAGCACTGGGTGTAGACAGTTTGCTATATTTGACGTATCAATCTAAACTCATTTAGACTTCCCCTAATAGAATCGCTATGCTACTCAATCTGTCGGAAAGAGTGTATCAATCCAAATTATCCTCCACCGTAGGTATTGCCGATGAGGTGGCCCGCCTCCGGGAAAAAGGCCACCAGGTGGTTGATTTTTCAGCGGGTCGGGCCGCTGAAGATACACCGAGCTACATCGTGGAGGCGGCCATTCAAGCCATGAATACCGGGCATACCCACCAGACCATGGCTAAAGGCACCACCGCTTTCCGCAAAGCCTGTTCCATAAAACTCGAACGAGAGAACAACATCATTGCCGACCCCGAAACAGAAATCATTGCGACCATGGGGGTAAAGCAGGGACTGACCATTGCCATGTTGTCGCTACTGAATCCGGGAGACGAAGTAATCGTCGAAAATCCCTGCTTTGTTAGCTATCATCAGCTAATTTCCTACTTCGGCGGCAAGTCTGTTCCGGTACCGCTCCGACCGGAAAACGATTTCCGTTGGGACCCCGAAGAGCTGGAAAGCAACATTACTCCCCGCACCAAAGCCATGCTCTTCAATTCGCCCCACAACCCCACCGGTATTGTCCATTCACGGCAAGATCTAGAAGTCATTGCCGATATCGCCCAAAGACATAACCTTTACGTCATCACGGATGAAGTATATGAACGCATGACCTGGGACGGGCACCAACACACCAACCTGGCCACGCTGCCGGGTATGAGGGAACGGACCATTACCATTATGGGCTTAACCAAAAGTTTTGCGATGGGTGGATGGCGGATCGGTTTTGTTTATGCCTCTCCGGCCATTATCCGAATGATGGAAAAATTACAACAGCACCTCATTACCAGTTGCAACGCTTTTGTCCAAGCTGGTGCTGCAGTGGCCTTTGCGGAGCCTCCGAAGCCGGCAGTCAAAGAATATTGGCAGAATTGGCAGGAAAAGTGTCGCTTCGCTACGCAAACGCTGAACGATGTACCGGGGCTTACCACCCGGATGCCACAAGGTGCTTTTTATGCCTGGACGGACATCAGGGCGTCGAAACTTTCCTCCGAACAATTTAGCCGGCGGTTGCTGCAAGAGCATCAAGTAGCGGTCATACCCGGCGCCGCCTTCGGATCCGTCGGCGAGGGATTTATCAGGATCACTTGTGTGAAGTCTTGGGATGAAATGAAGGAAGGCATCTATCGCATCAAAGCATTTGTGGAAAAGCTGTAAACAACAATAATTTGCGCAACTGGATCAACAGATACTTTGGCATTTCACTGGCCAGTCGAATTCTACTATGGATGATGATCGGAGTGGTCGTTGGTCTGGGGTTGGGAGAACAGGCACAATCCGTCAAGTTTCTTGGTGATATTTTCATCAAGCTACTCTTAATGGCAGCCATACCGCTGGTGTTCTTCAACCTTTTGGCCGGACTGACCGCCATGGGAGACATCCAGACTTTCGGCAAAGTCGGTGTGAAAGTACTTGCTTTTTACCTCGTCACTACGACCATAGCAATGACGCTGGGCATACTCATCATGACCTGGTTTGGTGCGGGCCGGGGTATGACCCTAACCGAAGAACCTCCCGAAAACATTGGCGCCATGCCCGACCTACGGGACCTTTTTATGGAAATGATTCCCGATAATATTTTTCAATCCTTTGCGGAAGGCAATCTCGTTCAGATTGTCGGCTTTGCCGTACTCCTCGGCATCGTCACCCTGACCATGCCGAAGGCCAAGAAGGAAATGCTCGAGCGGGGCTACCAATTGGTAGCGGAACTGATGCGCAAAATGGTAGATCTGATCATGATGTTGGCTCCAATCTGTTTGGGAGCTTTGGCAGCCTACACCGCCGGCACTTATGGAGCGAAAGTAGTGGGTCCGCTCGCAAAATTCATCGGTGGCATTTACTTTGCCCAACTGTTGATGGTCATTTTCTATATGGGCCTTTTGCGATTGGTAGGCGGGGTATCCCCCACTTGGTTTTTACAAAAAACGGCACCGCTTTACGCAACGACAGTAGCCACCTGTAGTAGCCTGGCCAGTTTAGTTGTCGCTTTGGATATTGCCGAGAAGCGGCTGAAATTACCGGAGAGCATCTATACTTTCACCTTGCCTTTAGGCGCACAATTTAATAAGGATGGTACCTCCATTATGCTGACCGCGATATTGATCTTTTCTGCGCAAGCAGCCAATATTCATTTCAATATGGCCGAATTGATACAAATCGTACTGGTAGGCCTGATCCTGGCTGAGGGATCGTCGGGCATTCCGGGTGGCGGGTTGGTCATTGCCATGATATTTGCTCAAGCATTCAATTTGCCATTGGAAATTGTCGCTATTGTCGGCGGCATTTACCGGTTGATCGACATGGGAAATACTACCGTCAATTGTATGGGCGACCTGGTAGGGACCATACTGGTATCGAAGATCGAAGGCCAATGGCAATTGAAAAATATAAAACCCTAACGTCATGAAAATTGTAATTGCGGTAAGTTTTATCCTATTGACGCCAAGCATTTTTTCTGCACAGAACATCAGCACAGCCGAAGATCGCGCTGCACTTTTCGACTACATTTACCAACGGACGCTGGAGCGGGAATCCTTTTCGCCGATTAAAGAAAAAACCTTGGGTGTAGATGTAAAAGAGGCCATGCTGGCCTGCAGAAATGATGTCATTAATGCAGCAACGGATCAGGATCTCTTTTTTGCCCTGACAAAATTGAGCGCGGCCAGGAAAGACCGCCACCTGAGGGTCAATCCCGTAAAAGGAGGCCTGAAATTACCGGAGGTGTCGAGAACCGCGGCGCCAATTCAATTCATGCCCGACTTCGGTGTCTCCGGCCAGTATTTTTTGTTCGTGTCCAATTACACAAAAGACATCGGACAACACGTGCTCTCCGGACCAGAGCCGTCGATCGGTGACAAAGTCATAGCCATCAACGGGCGCCCTTTTGAATCCTATTTCGAGGATGCCGAGCCTTATCTGCGTTATTCTTCCATCAACAATCTCTGGCGCCGGTTTGCTTTTAATCTGCCAATTCGTACGAGCGGTTACTTACCGGAGTCCTTTTACGGAGATCGATTTGAAGTGGAATTGGAAAACGCCGCGGGTAAAACCTATCTCCTTTCCATCCCCTACCGGCCTGAGGAAGATTTAGAGTGGCAATACGATCACCAATTCAATTATCCAGGTTTTGAATTGGCTTTCAAAAAACAATCCTATCACCTTTACCTACCCCAGGATACGACCAACAAGGTATTGCTACTATGGTGGTATGGGTTTCGGGAAAACCTGATCCAGGACATGGATCATCTGGTGGAGTATGCCGAAGAAAACGGCATGTTGGACTGGGACATCATCATCGATGCTACCGGCAGTAGGGGTGGCAGCAGAGGTGCCTACGCCCTCCAAAAACTCGTTTCAAAGCCGTTCAAAACTACTTTTGGTAACCTCAGGTTGAGTGATATCACACTCGATTTCATCCACGAGATGAATCAAAAGTACATTCGTAAAAGCCTGCTGGACGGTGGCGTACCCGAAAACGTGGGCAGTGGCGAATGGGTCATTGATTGGCTAAACAACGAAGTCATCAAGGGCCTGGCTGCCGGACAGCAATACTCCAATAATGTGCCTTTCAAGAATGCGCACCTGCCCAAATTTTCGGATGGCATCATTCGACCGGCCGACAAACACTTCACCGGTCGGCTGGTATGCCTTTTCGATCCCTGGGGCGGGTCTCACCTCGATCAGTTTGCCGCCATGGTCAATGACAACGGACTGGGACATACCATCGGCATGCCAACCGGCGGCTACAGCAATACCTGGGAATGGGAAGAAACGCTTCACTTTCCGATCTCCGGCCAGCCGGTAGCCGAATTCATGTGGTCGATCGGCCATACCATCCGGCCCAATGGTGAAATCCTGGAGGGCAATGCTGCAATGGTAGACGACTACCTGCCTCTGACACGCGCCAATTTTATGGCCTACCTGCCGGAGCTGCTCGAAAGAGGCATCAAATGGCTCAAGGACAATAAGAAACGGTTGGCAAAACCCTAGAAGCTCTTTTAAACCACTAGAATTGGTAATTCATATACAACCCACCTGCAAAAGTCGCCATCGTTAAACGCTTTTCCTTTTTCCTGCTTTTGTGCAACAAGGGGATCAGGTTGCCAGCAGCTGCACCTAAGGCATAACCCGCAATGACGTCGGTCGGATAATGCCGGCCGGCTCGAATTCGGAGGTAGCCGGTAAGCGCGGGTAATGCACTTGCCAAGACCCAGACATAGGGTTTCAGCTTGCTATCGGGATAGAAACCTGTAAAAACACGGGCCACAAAAAAAGAAGCAGCTGCCGTACCGGAAGTATGACCGGAGAGAAAAGAGGCCCGGTCATTTTTGGAAAGAGTGGTCGATGGATCCAGGCTATACACATAAGGTCGCGGCCTTAGTGAGATCGACTTTATCAGGTCCGTAAAGCCCTGGTTGGCCAACATGGTTTCTCCAAATAGCACCAGGATGCTACCAAACTGTTGTTTGGTCTTCTGGTCGACTAGGAAGAGCAGTGGTAATGCGGTGCTGCAATTCAACGTCCAATCACTGAAGCGCGCGGCTCGATCGGAATCAAAACGAGTAGCGATCCGATCGAACCTACCGATATCGTCCAGATCCAGATCGGATATCTTCAAGGTCGGAGTTTTGGATTTTAAGTAGACACCTAAAGAAAAGATGGCGGCCCCCGCACCGGAATAAATTAATTCCTTCTTAAGGGATAGGTCGTAAGCGCGTTCGGTCTGCGTGTGAAGATCGCTACTCCAATACAGGATGAGAAGTAAAGCGAGGTAAATATGGGTTAGCTGGGACATATTGGTTTCGTTTTGTGCCGATGATGTAATCTCCAATCGCAAGACCGGGGTTGATAACGAACTACGAATTGTTGGGTCATAAGGTTGCCTCACACAACTGTTTTCTGCGACTTCGTACTCCCACACCCGGTCTGAAATCAGCCGTAATGAAACGCTAAACAAGTTCTCAGAGCGGCCGAGGTGCTTTTTTTCGTTTTGCTCTTCGGTGAAGCTCGGGAATCGTAATCCCCATGATGCCTCCTACTACCAGCCCGACTATAACATCCGACCGAAAATGCCTACCCGCTTTCATGCGGTAAAATCCCACCACCGAAGGCGGAACAGTAGCGATGCCATAAAGTGCCAATCGTTTCCATCCTTTAATTTGATAATAATCGGTATATGCTTTCGCTGTAAAGAAACTGGCGGTTGCCACGGTTGAAACGTGTCCGCTAAAGAAGGAATTACTTCCTTGATTGCCCGATCGCTCAGCTAAGGTGAGGTTTTCGTTATAAGTGAACGGACGAGGTCTGCGGATCAGAAAAGCTGCTATCTGATAGACAACCGTGTTGAGCATTTGAGTTTCGCCATATAACGTAACATATTTCCAGCCGTCTGCTCTTACTTTTGGGTCAATCAACAATAGGAGAGGAGAAAACATGGAGGCATTTATCCAAGTATCTGATCGCTTTCGATAGAAAGAATAAAGTTTGGGATCTTCATCGATAATCGGTCGATCAAATCGATTGACATCGAAGCGGTCAAGTTGAGCAATCTCTGCTGTTGATAAATTCGAAATGCGGTACAGTGCAGGGAAAGCGAGGTAAGTGCCCAAGAAACCCGCCACGGTTAACGGAAGTTCGATTCGAGTGTTGACTTTGTAAATCGAAGGTTGAATGGCCACCGTGTCATCGGTTGATCTTACCAATAAAGGAGTGTATTGAGCGAAACTGAGTTGCAGCGCCAACAGGCACAACAAAAGGAAAAGTATTCTTATCATCATCTATCAACTTTAGGTTCTTTGCCCATAAAAGGGAAAATAATAATCCAATTCATCCTCCCTTCAGTACAAATTCACTTGAACCATATACAAAACATCACATTCATCGGTTGTTTCATTTATCTTGTCTGATTTCTACCAGACAGCATCAATAACCCTCGTGTATTAGAGCATGTTTTGCAACCTAGCGTATCATTATTGGAATGAAAAGCCTTAAGTTGGGAGCACCTGGAGTAAAAACCCGTTTGTCGTAACGACTATTCCTTCTGTAAGTACAGAACACATAAGGAATTACATCGTTAAGTATATGAATATTTTCGAAAGAGTAAAATCCCTCCCGGTTGTCGGGATTTAGTTCTAGCCGAACTTGGCCTCAGTCATCGGCCTTATAAACTCATCCTTGCATTAACAAACTCAAAACCAATCATGTTCAGCAATCAACCCAGTAGTTATTCCATTGCACAGCTCATTCGGTCTGCTTTGACAAGCCTGTTTCTATTGACTGTGCTTTCCTGTGATACCCCCGAAGCACAAGCCCCGCCCAACATCATTTTCTTCATAGCCGACGACATGTACCCCGAAATGTTCAATTGTCTGCCGGAGGGAGCGGGAAAAAACCTGACTCCCAACCTCGACCGTTTGGCCAAAGAAGGAATGCTAATGGTCAATCAGTACGTCACCTCTCCGGTCTGCTCCCCCAGCAGGTACAGTTGCTTGACCGGCAAATACGCCAGCAGAGCCAACAACGACAGCTTTTTGAAGAATACCGAAAATAATCAGGGCCAAACGGTCATTCAATGGAATACACAAATTACCGGCCGGGATAAGGCCTTACCCCATTTACTTCGGGCAGCGGGCTATGCTACGGGCATGGTTGGCAAGAATCACGTAATTGAAACCCGGGGGTTGCACCGCTTTCCCGATTACAATGCCAATCCAGGGGAACCGGCAATTAAAGAGAAAATAGAAGAAAACTACCGAAAAGCCGAAGCAGCAGTTTTAAATGCAGGATTCGACTTCGCCGGGAGCATCTACCACAACAACCCCAATTTTGTCGGTTTGGCCGATTTGGCGGTTCACAATCTGGATTGGATCGCCGAAGCGGGCCTCGAATTTATAGAACAGCATCACAACCAGCCATTCTTTCTTTATTTTGCCACGACCGTTCCCCACGTCCCGAATGAAGACCATCGTTCCTGGAATGCGGACCCAACCGTTACGGCCAATGGTATGCTGGAAAAGGCACCGCAGGTTTTACCTTCCCGACATACCATTCCCGAAAGGCTCGAAGCAGCCGGTTTGCAAGGCAAGAGCAAGGAAAACCTGTTGTGGCTGGATGATGCCCTCGGAGTTTTAATGGCCAAATTGGAAGCCCTCGAACTCATTGACAACACTATTATTTTCTTCTTTAACGATCACGGACAAAGCGCCAAGGGTACCTTGTATCAAGGAGGAGCTCGCAGCCCCAGTATCGTC
>JANQRV010000336.1 GCA_028284395.1 Saprospiraceae bacterium | reverse complement strand
CTGGAAATTACCCCAGGGCACTGACGAACAAATGACCAGAAAGCAGACCATCCGGTGGTTGACTTGGTGGACCAGCTACTTATTGATTGGCCTCCTGGGGCTGGGAACCTGGGCTTTCAACGTCCGAGAAGAAGCTTTTCCTCAATCTATCATCCCGCTCTTCGTGTTTTTTGCGCCATTCCTACCGACCTTGAAAACCCGACTTCCCGGAAAACGGCTGCAATTACTGATCGGCATCCACACCATTTTGTTGCTGGTCATTCTCTACGATTGGTTTATGGAAAAAGGTAATTTTTCTTTTGGCCGATTGGCAACATTTGCCGTTTATGCCCTATTGGCCAGCCTGATTTACTTCTTGTTGTTGCCAAAACTGTCGAGAACCAAATACTGACATCGGATGAAAACAATTTTTCGCCTTTTGATCTTGCAATTCTTTTTCGCATCGTCGATTCTTGGTCAGGACACCTCCAAGGTCGATCTTCGACAATACACCAATTTCTTTGCCTTACAGGGCGAAGTTTACGGAGAATGGCTGACGGTGACCCAAATGGATCAGGTCATTGCTTACGATGGTGTTCGTGTTCGTTCCGACGGTGTAGATCTGTCGTTGAGATTCCCGGCCATTCCATTGGATTCCCTGCAACGTTTATGGTCTAGCCTCCAGCACCTCTACAGTGCCGATCATCTTCTCCAACTGGAAGTGGAGCTTTTTAAGCAAGCAGCCAGGTTGTTTGAATTGGAGCCCCACCAATTATTGCTTGAAATCAAGCGCCCCAACGGAACGGAAACCATTTGGGTGACTCACGAAAACGGCCTCATTGAGGTCGTATTGGACGAAGTATCTCCGAAATCGGGGATACCCCAAAAAATCACCAACTTGAATTTTGCATTTAGTCCTGATTTGGAGGTAACCAATGCTACAAATTCGACACATAACATTAGTGAGGTGTACCACCTGACAAAGACCTTCCTGATCGAAAGTTATGGGAAGGAGCAGCAATGTGGAAAGGAGATCAAAACACAATTTGAAGATGGCCTGATCGATGGCATCAAGACACTGGAAGTCAAAGTTACTGGTCTTTGTCATAAAATTTTTGAAAAGAGGGCCACGCCGAAATTGGCGATTTGTCCGATCCTGGAGAAGTTCGATAGGCTGCTAAACGACACCTGGAAATGTGATCGGACCAGACAGGAATTATTCTTCACCTTTCTATACCTAAAAGAGGGCAATACTTTGATGTTGTATCTCAAAGGTCAACACCGGATGGGCAATCTGACGCGTAGTGGTCTGATCCGACCAATGGGAACAGAATTTGACTCGCTTCTGCAAGAATACAGCGAGTCTATAATGGAAAATTTGATTCAATGGCTAAAAGGATAATTTTGGTAGCGGTACTTTTATCCCCTGTATACCAACATGTTTGGGGCCAGTGCAAGATTGGAAAAAGCATCGCCGTTTTTTTTGCCGTTTCAGATTACCAAGAAGATGCCCTATTGAGCAACTTATCCCAGCCCATCAAAGAAGCCAGAGATTTAGCGGGAATATTGGCCAACCATTACGGATTCGACACCATTGTCATCGAAAACCCGGATAAGTTGCGCATCGAAGCAGCAATCAACCTGTTGAGTGATGCGACAGATCGGGGAGACAATGACCAGTTGTTGCTGTATTTTTCTGGCCACGGCGAACGAGCCTACTTTCTTCCTAAAGATAGCGATAGAGATCGGCCATCGGCCAGTGCGATCGCTCTGGACCGCTCTTTTTTTACCCAGGTCGATGCCTTGCCGTTTTTCCACCAATTAATTGTTTTTGATGCCTGTTTCAGCGGTTCTCTCTCCCTGTGCAAGAGTGGAAGTAGCCGCCCCAACATTACCGATCGGTTGCTGGAAAGACTAAAGCAGCAAAGCCAAGAGAGAATATTGAGTTGTCACCAACAAAATAGTACACGGTTGGTCCTTACGTCTGCCGACGCCAACAGCAAAAGTCCTGCTTCCTCTAAGGTAGCATTCGAGTTCCGCAACTTTCTCACTTCTAATACTGACGGCAATATTCTGTTTATGGAGCAGTTGGAGCCAAGAATAAGCACCCTGCCCTCCAACCCGCTTTTTGATTATTTCACCTGCGGGGCTAATCCAGCGGGAAGATTTTTATTCATTCCGCAAAATATATTGCAGCGCCACCAAGGGGATCATGCCTGTGCAATAGCAACGGATCACTGTGGTCCAGAAGACGCACCAGGCGAGGAGGCACTGCCTACAGATCCCAGCGGCCTGTCCTACTTTGTAGATGACATCAATGGCCAACAATGGATCACCGGAAATTTGCGATACAAACAAAATGAACAGTCCGACCTCTATATCTTCAAAGACAAAAAAACCGGAATCGAAAAGACCGTAAGAGAGACTAAATACGGCCGCCTTTATACTTGGGATGAAGCCAAATCGGCCTGCAACTCACTCTCTGGCCACGAGTGGCGCCTGCCCAGCCTCCAAGATTGGCGAGCATTAATTGCCACCTTAACCAAGCCCTATTTCGAGGAGCATGACAAAATCAAACGGACCGCCAAACACAAATTTGAGGCCATCAAAAGTATCGTTGAGGCCAGTAAGAAGGGCAACGAAGAGCGCAGAGTATGGAAGTTTGAAAAGGGAGGTTTCCGGACCTTCAAAGGCAAGTACCAGGGACTTGGTGAGAAAGGCCTGTACTGGACCATTGATGAAGCCAATGGAAATTCTGATGCCAAAGCGATCTCCTTTTCCGAACGCAACGGGCTGGAAGAAACCCAAATCTACAAGGAATGGGCGCTTTCCTGCATGTGTGTAAAGGACATTCAATAACCAAATTTGAAGACAGATGAATCATTCATTTTTCCGGATTACCAGCATCTTTGTTGCGGTTTTAGTGTTATTTTCCAGTCCCCAGGGTTGGGCACAGAATATTACCGGATTAAAAGAATCCGGAACTTTTGACTATGTCCGTCTGGACCTGGGATACAGCAACGTCCAAAACATCACCACAAATGATCCGATCTGTGGCTGCGGTAGCATAGATCCTCCGCTCATAGACGCAATTTCCCTACCTCGTAAAGTGCCGTTTGTCCGCCTGTTGATGAATGGAAAAGAGTGTAGCAGCGTTGGGAATAGAAATACCCCTACTTCCATCAACGACTGGCTGGCGGTTAATGGACTCGAGTCCGGCAATTTCAAGTCATTGGAGATCGGCCCGGCCAGCTCAGAAACCTTTGCCCTCGACCGGTATATCGGAGCGCTTGAATTCAATTGCAATGGTATTGAAAACTGTGAATTCAGATTGGTCAGAATTAACGATTGCCTAGAAAGTTTGGGATTAGAAAAGATCGGTCTTGACGACATCAATGCAAACCTTGTCAGCAACCTTAAAATTTTCAAAACCTGTTATCGCAATCGCGTCCATCCAATAGTCAATTTCGAAACGGTAGCCATCAAGGCACCGGTTGATGTGGAAGCCAGTGATGATCGTTTACAGGGGATCAAACTAACGTGGCGATCTACTACGGATATACCACTTGAGCGCTACGGATTCAACGTCTATCGAGATGGTGAGTTGCTGACCACGGTTGACGCACCAACCGAAGACTCGGAGCTTTGGTCCTATATCGATCCGGTCACCATGGGGTCTGTACATCAGTATGCCATTTCGACCTATTCGGATAATTCAGAGTGGGGATTTCCCGAATCAGAACTGGTTGCCGCTCCGGATTCCGGACGAACCTACCACCTCGACTTTGCGGCCAGTGATGGAGAAATCGGAGGCAGTCAATTGTCTTGGAATAGCTTGGGACCGGCCGCCGATAACGCCGAAATCGAAGAAATCATTATCAAAAGAGATGGCGAATTGGTGACGAGTATCGCACCTTCAAGAACCTCGACAAGATTGAGAAGAACCTATCTGGACGATTGCGGCGTTCCCGGCCAGCTGTATCAGTACACTCTTGAATTACATTTTAACAATGGCAAACAGCCACTGGTGGGGCAGGTACAATTGGCCGATATGGGACATCGATTGCCGGTAGGGGTCATTGCCGGTACGGTCCAAGGCCTTGGACCGAATAGCAATATGGAGATCTGTGCCACCTCTGTGACCGGCCTCACCAATGAATATTATTCAGGCCCCTACTGTACGGAAGTAGATCCCGTCACGGGTAATTACCGGATAGATGGTATTTTTTTTGGAGCTGCCGATTCTCTGATCGTCGCGCCCAAACAAAATGCTTTTCAACTGATCGTACCGGCCGAGCGCAGGGAGTTTCTAAATTTCTTGTCGTGCGATAATCCAGACAATCGGCAACAATTACTCGACGTAGACTTCACCCGGGAAGAAGCCATCGACCTCGAATTCGTATTTACTCCCAATGACGATGGTTTCAATGATTTTTTCGTCATTCCGGAGTTGGAAGACGACCCCGAATCGTATTCCAACAACCAGCTTACCATCGTTAGCCGATGGGGGGAGGTAGTTTATCAAGGCAATAACTATAACAACGACTGGGACGGCCGTCACTGGAAAAGCAATGAACCCCTGCCAGCCGGGACCTACGTATACATCATGAGGTTGGATGTCGGCAAAGCCGAAGTGCGAAAAAGTACTGTTACCATCGTACGGTAATCACCACCACCGACTAACTATTGAAGTCTACCCACGAGAGATGTAGAAAGCCAGATTGATCTCATGCGTAGTCCCTAAAAAGTTGGTATAATTATTATTAAACGGAAAATCAAAACCATAGCCGAAGCGAATGGTATTTTTAGAACGATCTTTGTCATCATCGATGTCAAAAAGGAGGCCCGTTTCCAAATGAAATATTTGACTGTTGGAGGCGCCGGCGCCGATCCAGATAGTGTTCGACAATTGATACTTTAGGTTAATGTCGAATTGCGGAACGATCCCTTTGACATACTTGGTCCACAGAGAGATTTCCAGGAAACGTACTGTCCCATCGCCATCACTGTAATCATTCGAAGGTCTAAGATCAACAAACATACCCGTCAGGGCATAAAAATGTCGGGCACGCCGAAAATTGTAGTTGCGATCAGCAGCCAGGTTCAACTCATATTCCAGAACCTGGGGCATAGAAAGTCCAAAATAGAGCATGTTGTCATTGTCAAAATTAAGACCTCCGAAACCTCCCACACTGAAATCTGGAATATTGGCAGTAAGTTTATTGGCGCCCAATAACGGATCGCCATCGACTTGAGCGCGCAGCCCACTCAGGTCGACACTGTTAAAAGTATATCCGTAACTGAAACCCAAGCCTCCCCAAAAGCCTTGCGATCTTTGCGGGTTATTGATGTACAGCGCTCCACGTAAAGAAACACCATCCATAGCCGTAGGTCCAATATCATCACTGATGAAGTAAGCTCCGCCCAGAAAGGAAATTGTTTCGGAAGGAGTAAAAAACCCCTGAGCACTCGTCACGGAAGTTCCAACTGTCAGATTATCATCACCAATCCATTGTTGTCGAAAGCCACCATTAACGGCAAAAAATTGGTTGACACTGAGATCATTAGCAATCCTGCGACCAAAAAAAACTTCCGTCTCAAACGCCGCCGGGTTTATGATGCCGCCGTAATGACGATATTGGACAAAAGCAGGTAATTGCTGGGCAAGAAGTTGGCCAGTGGTCATAATGGCGATCAAAAGGGTATAAAATTTGTGCATTTGGCAACTTTTGGGCATTCACTCACCAGAACCATGAATGCAAATTTGAAGAGACAGAAAATTGATCCTATAAAAAAGTGTTGCTTTATGCAAAAAGGTTACCCATTTGTGCGACAAAACTTCTATTTCCATGCAAGGTAATATTGCCTGTACATCAAATATTATACATCAAATCCTGGAGGCCAACCACCCGGCAGCCGATCGGTAAGCCTCATCCAAATTTTCAACCGTGGATTCGGCTCCGCCGATATCGATCCCGTAGTCCCCTTCAAATCCAATTGATTCAATGGTTTTCCAAAAGTTCTCCCAATGGATGCTGCCCTTGCCGATCGCTAAGTGTTCAATTCGTTGCCCCCGGTTATCGGATAGGTGGATGTAGTCAATGTAACCGGTCAGCCGAATCAATGCCATGGACAGATTCTCTTTTATGGCAAATAAATTGGCCGTGTCGAAGTTAAATCTCAAGTTGGGGCGATCCACCGATTGGGCAAAAAGTAAAAATCCATCGGTACTATTGGCCAGGACCCCCGCAGCGGGATGCATCTGGTAAGTGAGGTCATAGTTTGCAGCAATGTCGCAAGCCTGCCGATAAGTGGTTATCAAATGGTTCCAGAACTGCTTCCAGTCCAAGTGACTGGGAATGGTGGCGGATTGTAAACTTTCTTCGTGATAATGCCTGGTGACCGGGATATCTGCCGGGAACTGAAAAGGAAGTAGAGGACCATTGTCGATCACTCCTTTCGCACCTAAAATCCGGGCCAATTCGCACCCGCGCTCAAACCATTCGAGGCTTTCCTTGCTCTTCTGTGGATTAGGGGAACTCAGATTGGGCAGGACTACACAAAAATAAGGCACGGTGAGCCCCCGGGTTTCCAGTTTTTCCTGTATTTGCCACCTCAGCCTATAGACTTCCGAAAGGTGCTTTTGCCTGATTCCTTCCAATTCGATGCTGGCGAATCCCAGATCTGCCATCTCATCGATATACCGAAGGGTATCCGCAGCCAAGGGTGGATATCCATATTTGGTGATGGGGTATAAATAACAGCAAACAATTCGGGAAGAGATGCGATTCATGTCAATTATTGATTAGAAGAAGATTCCGATAATACCGGCTATTGCTATAAAGCTAGTAAACAGTAGAATAAAAACCATTAAAGCATTGCGGGGCAATTTTGCTGTGTAGTCCCCCATTAAGGAGCGTTTATTGATTAAAATCATCATTAGCAGGAGTACCAAGGGCGTAACAATGGAGCCGGCAGCTTGCGAAACGATCATCACCAATACGGGCCTCCCCCCGAAGATGGGAACAACCAATCCCAAACAAACCCCGAAAAATACCAATAACCGGGCGGATAGGGTGCGCATATTTCGCGGCTTACCCGTGAAATCAGCAATTAACCACGGCGCCAACAACACGATGGGAAAAAGGGACGACAGGCCGGCACAGACGATCCCGCTGACGAAAATCGAAATGGCAAACCGGCCCGCTAAAGGTTCCAGCAACTGGACCATATCTATCGCATTTTCCACTTTTTGTCCCAAGGGGTGAAGCGTCCCGGCACTACAAGTCATGATCGCAATGCTCAGTAGAAACATGATCGATACCGATATGGCAGCATCGCGCTTTTCCAGTTTCAAATCGTCGATAGACCAGCCCTTTTCCTGCACCAAAATGGAACGAACGACATATAAAATACCCCCCATAGTAGTACCGACCATTCCGGACAGGATGAGAAAGCCTTCGGTATCCTTAGGGAGGTTAGGCATCAGTCCCGTCAATACTTCCGAAGGCTCCGGGACGACCATAAACATCGTAAGGAGAAAACTCAGTCCCATTAATCCGACAAAAATCGCCAACACCCGTTCAAAAAACCGGTGTTGTCCCTGCCAAAACAAGATATAGATCAATCCCCCGAAAAAAATCGCCATCCACAGGGGCGAAAATCCATCGCCCGACGCCGTCAGCGGCCGCGACCACTCCTGGACGACCTGCACAACCACTCCCATTACCCCCATACACGATACCCACTCACTCGCTAACAGCAGAGTCAGGACTACCAAAGTCAACGGCGTTCCGAAGTATTCCCGAAAACTGCTGAGCACTGTTTTACCGGTAACAATGGTGTATTGGCCAAAAATTACAATGAGAAAATAAGTGAAAATACAAGACAACAGAACCGGCAATACCATCTTCATTCCAAAGCTGGCTCCCGATGCTGCCATCGTGGTTATGCTGCCCGTCCCAATATTATAACCGATCAAAAACAACCCCGGGCTGATGCTTGCTAAAAAGGCAAGGATTTTTTTCATTCCATATTAGGCTTGAACATTTCTTCTCAATATACCAAAATAGGAATAGTCGGAACCCTCAACTTATTGAAAAAGCCGGTTGTCGATGATTTCTTTAGTACGGTAAAACCTACAGTGGATTGGAATCTTCAATTTATTTACTTTAAAAAAAGCAAAACAAATTATTGCCAGCAAGGTCTTTTACCCTTCCAAATCCAAATCAGGATTAGTTTTCATAATTTTTAAGTTTCAATTGGGAAATAGCACTGTCTATTGTGGCTCTGACCTTACCGAGAATGTAGGATATTCTTCAGCGCCCACTTGAACTTAAACAACAAAGAGAAGACAGGGACTTTTTTTTAAAGGAGTTTATCAAGACTTGCCTTTTTGAGCTTTTTGAACATGTTTGGAAAAGTTTCAATGAATTAGGAAGTCAATTCAAATTGTTTTTGCTTTCCT
This sequence comes from Saprospiraceae bacterium, assembly GCA_028284395.1. Lineage (GTDB taxonomy): Bacteria > Bacteroidota > Bacteroidia > Chitinophagales > Saprospiraceae > JANQRV01. The sequence goes on along the minus strand of JANQRV010000336.1, from coordinate 9,103 downwards.
TGCCGTCTCATGGTTATATCTTCGTTGTCATTGATGATCAAGTCATTATTACTGAACATGATTCTTATAATGGACTCATCGTTGCTGAGCCAGATGCCACTATTATACATGAGGCCAATCCCAATGTTCCAGACGTTACCATTCAGGACAAAATTCGGCACTATCAAAATGTTTTTGATAAACATGCTAGAAATGGTGACAACAATATTGCACCAGTCTGGACCATCACAAAGGAAACCTTTAGGTCCATGACAGAGAGCTTGCGCCTAGGGTAAGATTATCTAAAAACATGGGCCCATTATCCGATAAAAGTTTGGGCAGTTATGACCGAGGTAGTTTAGCAAAGTTTAGGGCCTGATCCAGGCTATATTCTTGATCACACCTGCACCATCGAATCATTTTTGTTTTTTATTTACTTTTCATAAATAAATTTTTTGAATTTGCAAAGGTGAGTGTTTTAACCTACCTTGAACTTAACTTATAAGTGAAGTGTTAGCTATTCTTGAATCTTTTGCTAAGTATCGTCGGGTTCAATTTTACACCTTTCGGTTGGAAAAAGAGGAAATTGCCGATGAATTGAGCGAAACGGATAAGTTCTTTGAGCGGTTTTCAAACGGAGAGGAAGAAAACTGCTCAACGCGTGCAAGATTGCCCGGACCTGATTTACCACTTCAGGTTGGCCAATAAAATAGCAGAAGCTATGGATGAACTCTTAATAGACAAAACAGTAAGGATAGCAGGAAAGAACATCATCAGTGATGAAGACCCCTTAATCCTCTATCTCTAAAATGTTGTGTTATGCCTAGCAAGTATTTAGAAAAAGTTATGAAAAACATCCCCAAAGATTCCCATTTGTTCGCAGCCAAGTCTCTGGACATAGTGGATCGGGTGCATGTTATTTTACAACAAAAGAGTCTTACACAGCGCGACTTAGCCCAAAGAATGGGGAAATCGGAATCGGAGATCAGCAAAATCCTCTCCCCCGGTTATAATATGACCCTAAAAATGTTGGTTAAGCTGGAAGCTGCACTGGAAACATCGATTCTGGTTGTAGCCGATGGCAATTCCCCGATTCAGTATGATCAAAATATGCCAAATGTAGGGATGGCGGCGGAGACTAAGCCGAAGTATGGGAAGTAATAAACCCAGGTTGCCAAATACTTTTTTTGTATTACCTTTAACCGCACTTACAATCATGCTTTCCTGCTATGTCCCAATCTGATGATGCTACAAGAATCCTTATCGTGGATGATGAACCGGAGATTCAGCCGCTCTATCATTTATGGTTTCGAAAGAAGGTCGCTGCTGGCATCTATAAGCTTCACTTTGCACTGGACGGAATGACAGCACTGGAAATGATCGGAAGAAAACCGGAAATAGAAATTGTATTGTGCGATATCAACATGCCGAATATGAACGGCCTTACGTTATTGCCAAAACTTTTGGAATTAAGTAACGTACTGCAAGTCATAATGGTATCCGCCTATGGAGATATGCCCAACATTCGCCAGGCGATGAACCTTGGAGCCTACGATTTCCTGACCAAACCCATTAATTTTGAAGACCTTGAAAAAACCATAGAAAAAACCCAAAAGATTATTCATCTGGCAAAGAGAGCCAAAATATCCAAAGAGTTGGAAGAAAGGAATTCGAACCTGTTGGAGCTCGATCGGTTAAAGACGCTTTTCTTTACAAATATTTCCCATGAATTCCGGACTCCCTTAACCGCCATATTGGCAACAGCCGAACAAATCAAAACTGCTCCCAATACTTGGATAGAGAAAGGCCTGCCCATTATTGAACGCAATGGCCATCGACTGCTGGACCTTATCAACCAGGTCATGGAACTGCGAAGATTGGAGTCGGGAAAACCTGTTGAAATTCAGCTCTTTCGGGGGGACATCATTGGTTTTTTGCACTATTTGCTGGAATCTTTCCAACCCCAACTGGAGCATAAGCAAATCCAGTTGAATATCCGGGGTGAAGTACCGGAGTTGATCATCGACTTCGATCCTGATAAACTAACCATTATTCTTTCCAACCTGATTTCCAACGCCATCAAATATACCCCAGCTGGTGGTCAGGTCACCGTAGAAATAACGCAGCAGGAAACAGCACTAAAATTAGCGGTTTCTGATACCGGACTAGGAATCCCGGGCGCCGACCTGGCATTCGTTTTCGATCGTTTTTTCCGGGCGGCTACTTCCTCGGACGAGGGTGGTTCAGGAATTGGTCTTTCCCTCACCAAAGAACTGGTAGAGTTGCTGAACGGAGAAATTGGTGTCGAAAGTCAAGAAGGCAGCGGGAGTACTTTTTGGGTACAACTTCCGATCAGTCGTCAGGCGGAACCAATCGATATAGAGCAACTAAAAAAAGCGGCGCCTAGCGTAGGGCCCATTCAGGAATCCGTAGCGTTTCTTGGCCCTAATGATGAACGCCCCAGGCTATTAATAGTAGAAGACAATATCGATATCGCACAGTACCTACGTTCTTGCCTCGAAAATGAGTTCTTTGTCCACATCGCCTGGAATGGGCAGGAGGGGATCGAGGTCGCAATTGAAAGTGTGCCGGACATGATCATCAGTGATGTAATGATGCCGGTGAAGAACGGTTATGAATTGTGCGACACCCTTAAAAGCAACCAGACTACGAGCCATATTCCCATTATCCTGCTCACTGCCAAGTCGGATGAAGTATCGCGACTTGAGGGTTTGGAAAAAGGAGCAGATGCCTATTTGGCTAAACCGTTTAATCGTAAGGAACTCAATATCAGAGTCCGAAAATTATTGGAGTTACGGAAGAATCTGCAGGCCCATTATAGCGCGATCGAAAATCACCCTTCCGGTCCTGGTGAGGTGCGCAATGAAGAAGATGCTTTTTTGTGGAGTGTTCGTAAGGCCGTGGAGGAACACATTGATCAAGAGCACTTTGGCATTGTTGAGCTATGCCGGTCAATCGGTACCAGTCGCACGCAGTTGCACCGCAAAATTAAGGCCCTGACCAATGTTTCCACTTCGATTTACCTGAGGTCTATTCGGATGGAACGGGCCAAAAAGTTATTGCTGGAAACGGACCTAAATGTGTCGGAAATATCCTATGAAGTAGGGTTTAAGGATCCCAGGTATTTCTCCTCAAAATTCCGCGAACATTTTGGTCAACGGCCTTCCGATCTACGAAGAACATAACAGGAGTCGTTAAATGACCTCTTTTTCCGGTTGCGCTCCTTCGGTTGACAACAACTCTTTCGCCCCTTCCTCACTTTGGTCTATTGGTAATTCGATGATAAACTCGGTGAACATACCCGGCTCACTTTCCAAGGAGAATTGACCTTGGTGCCCTTTAACAATCACATCGTACGCAATGGATAAACCCAGGCCGATATTTCCGGCGCCCGTTGGTTTTGTCGTATAAAAGGGAGTGAAGATCTTCTCCTGGTCCTCCTGGGCTATCCCATTCCCATTATCCCTTACACGGATGCAGAGGTGATTTTGTTGAGATTGCAACGTAACTTTTACCGTAGGCAGGTACCCTTCTTCAGAGGCCTGTGCTTTGCTGTGAATGGCGTAACAAGCATTATCTAAAATGTTGATCAGGCTCTTACTCAACTCATTTGGATAGCCTCGAGCCATGAATCGCTCTCCATCAAAATCCCGAACAATCTGGAAATCAAAATTGGGGTAACGGCCTTTAAATCCAAAAAAAGCGAGGTCGATACTTTCATCCGCCAATTTTTTAACATCAATTAAAACCCGTTTGCCGGCACTAATGGTTGTATGGTTTAGCATGCCGAGTACAATTTTATCCATCCGAACCCCATTGTTGTGTATGGATTCAATGTATTGCCGGAGTAAAGACAGTTGGCCTTTTATTTCCTGCCCATCTTCATTGTTAGGCGAGACCTCGAGTTCGTGCAGAATATCATCAAGCAACTCGACAGATCCTAGTGAAAAGTTGTTGATGAAATTTAGTGGGTTCTTCATTTCGTGCGCCATGCCAGCCGTCATATTTCCCAATGAGGCCATCTTCTCCTGTAGGACCAGTTGCTGCTGGGTCTTCAGGATTTCCTGAGTTTTTTCATCAACCGCTTGTTTCAATTGCTTGTTTTTGAGCTCCAATTGGCGGGTCTTCCATTTGTTGTAGGAAAGTATTAAAAAGATGATCGATGCTATTCCAAAAATACCAAATAGCAATAAGGCCCACCACTGCCGGTACCATGGAGGTAGTACCCGGAATTTAAAAGCTCCTTCACTACCCATTACGCCGTAAATGTTTTTCGACCGGACCCGGAATGCATAACTACCCTCCGGAAGATTGGTATAATCCTTCTGATTTTCAATCGTCCAGTCTGACCAGTCCTTATCGAATCCCTGTAACTGATACTGATACAAGGTATTTTCCGGAACTTCATAATTGACCGCACTAAACTTAAACCGCAACGCATTGTGGGCATAGGCTAAAACCGGACTGGTAAACGCAGCCCCGTGCTTAATTGAGTTGCCTCCAAATAATAAAGAGTCACCGTGGATGGAAACCCTTCGTATAAGGGTTTGGAAGGCAGCCCTGTTTTCCCTTTTTATCTGAGGCTGGAATTTGATCAATCCATTGGTCGTTCCAAACCAGAGTGGGTCGTTGGCCGCTCCTTGCGTGAGCATGGTGGTAAATTGTAGGTCACTTATTCGAAGGAGGTCCGTTTGTTCTATCAGTCTGAACTTCCCACTATCCATAGGGTATAACCTTCCTATCGAAGCAGTCTTGGCTCCGGCTTTTATAAAATTGACCCAAATGGATCCTTCCGGTCCGGCTAACAGGTGGTTAACCTGGGTTGATGTATCAGCTAAAACAGGGCCTAAGATGTTATTGGGAATGAGTTGATCTGTGGCGGGATCTATTTGTTTCAGTCCCTCGCTACTGGCCAGGTAAAGCTTGTCGTGCACGAAATAAGGTCGGGCACGGAAACCTAAAGTAGAAAGTGAATCGGGATATCGCTCTACACTTACAGTCAATGAATCGACCGGTGTAAGCCTGGAAGATGATTGGTCATTCAAGTCTTTCAAATAAGGAATCTCTACCCGCAAGAATCCTTTACTCCTGGAACCAAGCCACAAGATCCCCGGTTCTTCTTCCTCCACGTATCGGATCTCCTCTTTTATGATTGGATTAGTGATGAGGCGATGCCAACCGTTAGCTGTTTTGTACAAGATGCTAAAGCCAGCCTCATCAGAACCATCTCCAACAAAGACGATCTTTTCATGATACCTGGAATGGGTCAAATTGATCGGAACTTGGCCCACTAATTTAATGAGTTGGTTATCGTCCAATTGATAAACCCCTGAATAGGGAGAAACCGCCAACAAATCTGCACCTGTTGATAACAGATCAAAAACAGCAGTATTGGGGCCGGTTACGTGTTCAAAACGCTGCCCATCACCTATTGGTGAGACAAATAGGCCGTTGGTTGTACCCACGTAGAGATGTTCATTGTGGGTAGCCATGGAGTAAATACGATAGTTGAGGTCGGATTGATCTGAGAAATACGTTAGACTGGCGGGAAGGTCGACTCTTATAATTCCAAATGAAGTGCTCACCCAAAGCCCTCCCTGAAAGTCCGTCAGGAGATCATTCGTATCTTCTACCGGAAACCCAGTACCCTTGTGAAGGTGATTGACCAGTTGGCCGTCTTCATTTAATACGATTATGCCAAGGTTGTCAGTAGCCAGGGCCAGGGTCCCATCCGATAAATAAGAGGCGTTGGTTATCTTGGCCGTTTGCATTAACTTGGTGGCCTGGCTTTCCAGTGCAAAGGGCAACAATTGATCTCCATCCCAACTAAACAATCCATTTCTCACGCCGCATAATAACATTTTAGCCCTACTTGAATTAGGAAACCAAGGGAGCATATCCACCATCAGTTCTTTTTTGAAAGCTTCCCTAGACAATGGTTGCAACTGGTCATTTACTAAATGAGTTAGGCCTTCGCCCTTCGTATATACATAGCACTTATTGTCAATGACTGCACAGGACATGATTCGGCTGGGAGCGTTAATTACTTCAATGGAACGATCTTCCCAGCTTTCCTCCGCTAGGATATCAACCCAAAAAAGATACCTGTAGGTTTGAAAAATTACTTTTCCATTCAGGTATGTGATCTCCCATACATCGTTAAAATCTTCGTTTACCAAAGGGACTTTATCCCTAAGTGATACCAGCTGTAACTGACCGAGCGAATCAGAAGAGATATAGCCAAGGTCATTTTTACCACCGTAATAAATCACTCCATGCTCATCCATGGCCAAAGATCTGATCAGGGTGCCATTCAGTGAAGGAGTTAACTCCCAATTGCTTCCGTCAAAAGTCAGCAATCCTTCATTGTTTCCAAAAAACAGTACTCCCCGATCATCTTCCACGATACTCCAGCTCTGACGGCTCGCCCCGTACTCCTTGGGAGTAAATACCTTCAGAGGAGGTAAACCGCTCGCCTCGAATCCCCTGGACTGGCCAGTGATTTCGAAGGGCAATACCTGCAAAATTAGCACCTGGAAAACAACCAGTAAATATCTTATGCCAGATCTATAGTTCATTAATTTCAGCGGTGAGTGAATTATAATTACCTGGATCCCCCCTTTACAGAATCCTGGTCCTCAGCAGCATTTATGGTTTGCAACCGAATTCAGAATATCACTTTAAAATATAAAAAATCTGCTTCCTGATTAAGCTTTAACAGCCCAGGAAGGCTTAATAATAGCCGTTTGGAACAATAACAAACCTTTTTGGAACAAATGTGGGACTCGGCCAAGCTGCAAAGGCAATAGTTTTGTCCCGTCAATTATTTATAACCCAATTATAATACCATGAGAATTAGTAAAAACCTTCACACCATCACTGACGACCTTCCCAGTTCTGTCAAGTTTATGAGAAAGGTAATTCGACTCCTAAATAGCCTGTCCGAAGCACTGACGATTAAATTGGTTACAAAACTATTTTGCAAGCCGGTTCGAATGAAGATGAAGGAGAAACATCACAAGTTTTATCAATCAGGCGTAACGGATGTTTTGAACATTAGAGGATACCGGGTGAAAGTCTTTCGGAGAGGAAGCGGAAAAGCGGTTTATGTCGCCCACGGCTGGAACAGTTGTGGCTATGCCATGCGGCACATTGTCGACGCACTGGTCAGTAAGGGTTACCAGGTCATTATGCCAGACATGCCTTGCCACGGGCGCTCCTCCGGGGTTTTTGTAAACCAAATTGAGATGTCTAAAGTCATCGAAGCCATCTTGATGCACTACCATGCACAAATGCGCATCGAGCACATCGTCAGTTATTCGTGGGGCGGTACAGCTACCTTACTTGCACTTGATAGCATCAGAAAGAAAAACAGAATAGGGTTTAGCATTAAGAGAATGGTTTCGGTTAGTATGCCAGCAACTCCGGAAGCGATACTGGGTATCTTTATCAAAACCTTGGCTTTGTCAAAAGCCGTAGCTAATGGCTTAAGACGGAATGTTGCTGCGATGGCAGAAGCGGATGGACGTAGCCTGGAACAAGCCTTTCCAATTGGCCTAAGTAAACTCTTTGAGCATAAGCGCTTTGAATATTTACTCCTTCACGGTAAGGCCGATAGTGCTATTTCTTCTGATAATTGTTTGGCATTAGCCAAGAAGTATAAGAATATAGATACCAGCCTATATGAAGGCTTAGGTCATCTCGATATTGTCAAGGACCCCAGAATAGCAAAAGCAGTTGTCGACCATTTGAAAGGAAATACTAAAACGTTACCGGTTTTTGTGCGAAAAGCGGCTTTAGTTTAACTTTAGAACGAGGCAAACAAACAAATAGCAATCAAATACGGAGCACCTAAATTTCTATTCATGGCGATTCTATTATTTCTTATTGCACACTGGTACCTATCCTTGTTTTTCCAAACCTTCTTTCTACACCGATATGCTTCCCACCGGATGTTTGAAATGTCTCCCTTCATGGAAAGGGTATTTTATGTACTAACCTTTATTTGCCAGGGCTCTTCCTATCTCAGTCCCTATGCTTACGGGATCATGCACAGATTACATCATGAGCACGCTGATACGGAGCACGACCCGCATTCTCCATCGCACGATGGGCATGTTATCAAAATGATGTGGAGAACATACAAGATTTACACGAGGATCTTTGACAATACCATCGAGGTAGATGAAAAGTACAAAACCAACCTCCCAAACTGGGAATCTTTTGATCGCATTGTCTGCTCCCCATGGGTCAGAATGGGGTGGGTATTGGTATATGTAGCCTTCTATTTTTACTTTTCACCTTCAATTTGGCTGTTCTTACTCCTTCCATTCCATATCTTTATGGGACCCATTCATGGTGCCATTGTGAATTGGTGTTCACATAAATTTGGTTACACCAACTTTGAGAGCAATGATACATCGACTAACCTAATGAAATTGGACTTGCTAATGATGGGAGAGGGGCTGCATAACAATCACCATAAATTCCCTTCTCGAGTAAATTTTGGAGTAAAAAAGGATGAATTTGACCCTTCCTTTCCGTTCATCTGCCTGCTTGATAAATTTGGACTCATTCGTTTGAGGAAAAGGTACGAATCATTGGATCCATCCTTTGTACCGGGCAAAAGAGTAAAACAGATTTAATGGCCCGCTCATTATCTAGTAGTACTTCAGCCTGCTCAAAACCTCACGCGTCGTAATTTTAGGGCGCTGCCCAAAATTGGGATCTTCCAGGCTTTCAGCCTCATGCAAGTTTAACTTGAAAGTAAGGGATCAAAAATAGCTTCTAAATTTGATCCCTTACTTAAAACAAGTTGACCCAGATAAATTATTCAATTTGGTATTGAATACTCTGTATTAAAGCGAAAAACGCAAACCAACAGATACATCCGCCAAATTGCTCGCTCTTCCCCGATCCCCAGCTTCAAAGCCCTTGTAATACCGTAGGCTGGCTTGGACCGAAAGTGGACCTCCAATGTGATAGATGGGCACAACATTAATACCTACCTGCGGACTCACATTCGTGAATTGATCGCCCCTACTTCCGCCAAATCCGTTGCTGTAGTGAATGACCGTAGCTCCGCCACTTGCCAATAGCGCCA
>JANQRV010000323.1 GCA_028284395.1 Saprospiraceae bacterium | reverse complement strand
GACGGAAATTATTGCTGCAGTAAAAGTCCAACCGGCCCTCTTCCTCAGAAAGCGTCACCAAAATGTCGATCGAAATGTCTTCGGACTGACTGGCTTGACTGTGTTTGAAAGCGTTTTCGATAAAGACGATCAATATAAGCGGAGCGATCTGAAAGTGTTCGCGAACAGCGGGAGCCTTAAAGTTGACCTCACCCCGTTCTTCAATTTGCAATTCATTGAGTCGGGTAAAATTCTCCAATTGCTTGATTTCTTTGGTCAATGACACAAATTCCTCCTTGCATTCGTAGAGCATATAACGCAAAACTGAACTAAGCTCCAAGATGAAAACCGGTGTCTTAGCAGAGTTGGTGACCGCATAAGAATAGAGGTTGTTTAAGTTGTTAAACAAGAAATGTGGATTGATCTGAGACTTCAGGAATTGCAACTCACTTTCTTTTACCGCTGCTTTTAGCTCATCTACCTCCCTTTGTTTGCCCAGAGCATCCCAGGCAAACTTAAAGCCCGATAAAATGGTAATCACCGGTAGGACATCGACCAGGGTATAAAAACCATAAAACCGCTGCCCCCTCGAATCCGGAAAATAGATTTGTTCCAAAACAAATTCCTCCATGAGCATGACTACAATGATCACGACCACCAGATAGGCGAAAAAGTGGAGATACCTCTTTTTGTAATAAAAATGGGGTAGGAGGTAATAACTGACAAAAAGGGTCGCAATGGCGTAGTTAAGAAAAAAGACCAGCTGGAATACGGCTATGTGCGGTTGGTTTCGACGATCAAACGAATAGAAAACAAAGACCAAGGCGTGCAGTACCACTTGGAAAACGAATTCTTTCGAAAAAATCATTTTTGAATGAATCATCCTTACCATACGTCAAAACTAATCCATCGGAATGAATTTGTGAAAAGGAATCCGCTTAACTGCACGTTCGATCCGGCCAACGGCAGGACTTCCTGGCCGATCCAGATGCTGTAGTTTAGGGGACTAGTTCTGTTGTTCAAAGAAACAATTTTTAAGATCGGGGAAAGAAGTGGTTCTTTGTGCCGTGAGAACTCAATCTGATGACTTACTTAAATCCGGTTCGACTAAATTAATCAATTATGAAGGTACGTCTATTTTCCATTTTCATTTTGCTGGCTTTAACCCTTGCCAATTCTGACCTCTTCGGTCAAAGGGAAGGCATTAAGATTACCGGAGCGGTACTGGACCAAAAAAGCCAACAACCGATTGAATTCGCCACTGTGATGCTGGCAGACGCCACGACCCAAAAAGCAGTCGGTGGTACCACTACCGGAGCAGATGGTAGTTTCGAGCTGCAGGCTGATATCGAACAGTTCTACATCGAGATCAGCTTTATCGGTTTTGTTAGTCAGACCTTTCAAGATATCCCGGTGGTTAATGGACAGGCGGATTTGGGGAAAATTCTACTTTCCGATAATAGTCAAACACTGGATGAAGTCATTGTGCGGGCCGAAAAATCGCAAACGGAATTCAAACTGGATAAGCGGGTGTTTAACGTTGGAAAAGACTTGAGCAGTACGGGAGCCAGCGTCCTGGAGGTACTGAACAATGTCCCTTCCGTCAACGTCAACATCGAAGGAGAGATCAGCTTGCGCGGCAGTACGGGGGTGCAGGTCCTCATCAATGGCAAACCATCGGTATTGGCCAATGAACAGGGAAATGCACTGGGCACCATCACTGCGGAAATGATCGAAAAGATTGAAGTAATTACCAATCCCTCCGCTAAATACGACGCAGAAGGGACCTCCGGTATCATCAACATTGTTATTAAAAAGGAGGAAAGAAAAGGCCTCAATGGTTCGGTGACCCTCAATACCGGAACTCCGCACAATCACAGTTTTGGATTGAGCTTAAACCGGAGAACGGAAAAATTTAACCTGTTCAGCCAACTGGGCATCGGTTACCGGGAATTGCCCAATGATGCTGTGCGCATCAACCGCGATCTGACCAACAATACCACGGTAGAAACGGAGGGAGAAGAGTTTAGAAATGAGACGTTCTACAATGTGATTCTCGGAACCGATTATCACATTAATAAAAACAATGTACTGACTCTTTCTGGATACTTTGCCTACGAAGTGGAGGATCAGCCGTCCTTTACCAACTTTAGCTTCATCGATGCCAGCAATACCGTTACTTCAGAATGGACGAGAGAGGAGGTGACGGAGGCGACCAACCCGAAATTTCAGTACGAACTGCAATACAAACGAGACTTTAAAGACAGCAAAGACCACCATCTGCTCTTCAGTGCACTGGGTAACTTCTTTGGCAAGGATCAGTCGTCGGAATTTGTCAATTCCACCATTTCTGGAAACGACGCCGATGGCAACCAACAGACGCGAACAGACTTTAAAGAGGCTCTGTATACTTTCAAATTAGATTATACCAAACCCTTCTCGAAAAAATTTACCCTGGAAACCGGCGCACAATATGTCATCAACGATGTGAATAACGATTTTGAAGTAAATGATCTGATCGACGGTATTTGGGTGAATGATCCTGGCCTGACCAACGTCTTTGACTTCGATCAAAAGGTGCTTGGTGTCTACGGTACCGGTGCATATGAAGGGGATGTCTGGGGGGTTAAGTTCGGTTTGAGATTGGAGAATACGGACCTTGCCACGGTCTTGATTACCACCGATGAGGGCAATAATCAAAATTACACCAACTTTTTCCCTAGTTTCCATACCTCTTACAAACTGACGGAAAACTTCTCTCTGCAGGCGGGGTATTCGCGGCGGATTTTTCGACCCCGCCTATGGGATTTGAATCCTTTCTTCAATATTCGTAACAACTTCAGCATACGGACCGGGAATCCGCAGTTGTTGCCGGAATTTACGGATTCCTATGAGGTGGCGAGTATCTACATTATCGGAAAAACCTCGCTTAACTTCAGTGTTTATCACCGTTATACAACCGACGTCGTAGAGCGGATTTCCACTTTTGAAAATAATGTCAATACCACCAAGCCGATCAATATTGGCACCAACCGCTCTACCGGTCTTGAATTTAATGCGAAGTACAGCCCCAATAACTGGCTCTCTTTCAATGGAGATGTGAATTACAATTACTTTAACCGGAAAGGAGAACTGGAGACAACTTCCTTTGATTTTTCCGCCGATCAATGGTCGGCAAAGTTGACGAGTAAATTCAAGTTTCCCGCTGATTTTGACTTTGAAGTAACCGGACAATATCAATCCAAATTCAAGACGGTCCAAAGCGATATTTCTGCCAACTTGTTTGCTGACCTAGGTTTGCGAAAAACCATCATGAAGGGGCGAGGCGTGCTCAACCTCAGCATTCGGGATATTTTTGCTTCTCGCATTCGGGAAAGTGTAACAAATCAATCTACTTTCTATCTTTATAGTCGAAGCCTGAGAGGACGTTTTGTATCGTTTGGATTTAGCTATGGGTTTGGGAAAGGAGAAGCGATGGAATATTCCGGACAGAAACGACGAGGTGGAGGAGGAGGTCGACGCCGTTAATTACTTAAATGCTCATATAATGAAGAAACTAAAGCTAAGACAGGAGCTGTACGATCTATACGACGATTATGCCCACAACAAAATTGATCGTCGAGAATTTATGGATCAAATCAAGGTTTATGCAGTGGGAGGCCTTACTGTGCCGCTTATACTGGAATATTTGATGCCAAATTACGAGGAAAAACAACAGGTGAGGGCTGGGGATGAGCGATTGAAATCCGAGTTTATCGAATACGATTCCCCTAAAGGAGCCGGCAAGATGAAAGGATTGCTCTCCCGCAAGATCAATAATGAGGACCGGCTTCCCGGAATCATCGTTGTACATGAAAATCGGGGATTGAATCCTCATATTGAAGATGTAGCTCGCCGGGCAGCACTCGCCGGTTTCATTTCTCTGGCTCCGGACGCATTGACCCCTCTTGGAGGGTATCCCGGTACCGACGATGAAGGGCGTACTTTGCAACGCCAGCGGGACCGAAACGAAATGCTGGAAGATTTTATCGCTGCCTTTAATCATCTGAAGAGCCACCCGGAATGCAGTGGTAAAGTCGGCGTCGTTGGTTTTTGTTTTGGTGGGTGGATTTCAAATATGATGGCGGTAAAAGTGCCGGAACTACTGGCTGCTGTGCCTTTTTATGGTACACAACCAACAGCCGAGCAAGTGCCGGAGATCAAAGCGCCGTTGCTGTTGCATTTTGCGGCTTTTGACAAGCGCGTCAATGCTGGCTGGCCCGATTACGCCAAGGCCCTGCAGGAGCATAATAAGGAATATAGTGCACATTTATATCCCGATGTGAATCACGGTTTCCACAACGATACTACCTCGCGCTACGATTGGGAAGCTGCCAATTTGGCCTGGGAACGGACCATTGCTTTCTTCAGTGAAAAATTGGCTTAAACGCTTTACGACACGGGTTAAGTTAAACCGCGCATTCTATGAAACCTCTTTTCGTTTTTATTGGATTGACGTGTCTGTTCGGATGCGGTACTCCTCAGGATAAATTGCAAAATGAACCGCCACCCAACATCATTTGGATCGTTGCGGAAGACATTAGTCCGGCACTGGGTTGTTATGGCGATGGTTTAGCTCGGACCCCCAATATAGATTGGCTTGCCAGTGAAGGCATTCGTTTCGATAAGGCCTACGCCACCGCGCCAATTTGTGCTCCCTCCCGTTCCTGTTTGATGACCGGCCTCTATGCCACAGCACTGGGGACCCAGCATTTGCGGTGTGAAATTCCCTTCCCCACGGAGCTTCAAACGCTACCGGAGCATCTGCGCAAAGTGGGCTACTTTACTTCTAATCGGAACAAAACCGATTACAACTTCGATCCCGAAGGCCGATGGGATCACTGGTCGGGCAGCATCGCCCCCTGGCGGTACCGCAAAGATCAGAACCGACCTTTTTTCAGTTTTATCAATGTGGGACCTTCGCACGAGGGCAGCGCCAATCGGATCGAGAAGTACCGGGAAGCAGTACAAAATTTACCGGAAGATCAGTTGACCGATACACAGGAGGTTAAGGTTCCGCCTTATTATCCCGATACGGAAGGAAGCCGTGAAGTGTGGGCTCATTACTACGATTTGCTCCATGTTATGGATGCCAACGTAGGTGACATCATAGATTCCCTAAAGGTTGATGGAGAACTGGAGAATACCATTGTGTTTTTTTTCGGAGATCACGGATTTGGCATGCCCCGTTACAAGCGTTGGCTATACCAAACCGGTTTGCGGGTTCCCTTGGTTATCCGTCTGCCGGAGCGTTATCGCCATTTGGCCGAAGTAGGGCAAGAGGCAGTTCGGGAAGACTTGGTGAGCTTTGTCGACTTTGCACCGACCGCCTTAAATTTGGCTGGGGCAACCATTCCTGGATCTATGCAGGGCCAGCCCTTTCTGGGAAAATCTGTGCCGTCGGCACGCGAATTTGTCTTCGGAGCCAGAGACCGGGCGGACGATATGTTTGAGATGTCCAGAGCCGTGCTCGATAACCGATATATCTACATCAGGCATTATATGCCCCATTTGCCCTATATTCAGCCCGGCTTTATTTTCTCAGAGGGTAAACACGCTTTCCGGGTGCTGAATCAGGCACGCTCTGTTGGTTTGATCAATGAGGAGCAGCAGAAGTTGTGGAATACCAAACCAGCAGAAGAGTTGTACGATTTGCTGGAGGATCCCGCCGAGCTAAACAATCTGGCGGATTCCAAATCCCATTTAGCCGTTAAAAATAGACTCAAAGAAGCTTTGTCAGAATGGGGGCATCAACATCGTGATCTAGGGTTTCTCCCCGAGGCCGAATACATGATCCGTTCTGAAGATAGTAGTCCTTATAGCTACGGCCAGTCTCCCAACTTTGATCTGGAGGAAGTGATGCGGGTAGCCACTCTGGTTGGTTTTGGAGATCGGGAAGCGTTGCTGTCCGAATTAGGACACGTGGATAGCGGTGCACGCTTCTGGGCAGTGGTGGGTTTGATGAACCTGACTAATTGGGATGAAACAACAAAAAGTAGTTTGGAACCACTATTGGAAGATCCCTCTCCCAGCGTCCAAATACAGGCTGCTGAGGCCATTTGCCGCCACGTCGAACATCGGCAGGCTATTGCCGTTCTGGATCAATGGGTACAAGATGACCGGCCCTGGGTGGCGCTGCAGGCTGCGAGAAGTATCCAGCTGATTGGTGATCGGGCCAAACCACTCATTCCGATCATGTATAAAGTATTGGAGAAGAATTTGGGAGAACCTGGAAAAAGACTGAAATATAAAGATTTTAACTTTGCTGCTTTTACGAGTTGGGCTTTGGAGTGGGCCCTGCAGGAGATGGGTGAAGAAATCAAGGTGAATTAGGCGGCGATTCCTTCTTTGTATTTGTATTCAGCGGCAGTTGGTACGGGGATTACCCAGATCTCTACACTTTTGTCAAATTCGTCGATCGCCGCTTCCGAAGCTGCCAATTCCTGTTTTTCGATGTTGGGGACCAGGATTTCTTTTTTTACGGGATTGTTAGAGGCGAAAGTGGAAAGAGCAAAGCCGAAGGAGAAAGTCAGAACGAGGATTAATCTTTGAATTTTCATCTTTAAAGGTTTGGATTGAGTTTGATTAGTTGTGATTGTTGGTACAAATGTATCCCAAATCACTTGCTTCGGAGTACTGCTTTCGGAAATTGGTAGGATCTCTTCCGTTTTTGGTTTTAATCTTTCGATCTTGTATGTTGCGGCCTTTCAGGCAATGAAAAAACCGGCTATCTAAGTACCTCCGTTCTGAAAAGCGATAGCCGGATCCTGATAATATCCTTTTCTGATTCAGTAATTAAATCCGAATATCTTTAAAAATAATCTGGCGCCAGTGACCCGGGTGGCGAACTTGTGGCAATGCCGTACGAATCTGCCTTTTTGGGTGGCAAATGCGGATTTGGTTTTATTAATATTTGTTTATAATATTAGGGTGTAATTTAAACATTTGTTAATAAAATGGAATTACTAGGTTCTTTGGAGGAAATTGTATTGATGATCGTGCTGCAGCAGGAGGAGTGTCACGGGGTGATGATTGCGCAACAGTACGAATCCATCCTGGACAAAACGATCTCGTTGCCGGCTATTCATGTTGTGCTGAAACGAATGGAGAAAAAAGGCTGGATCAGGTCTAGGTTTGGAAAACCGACAGCGCAGCGTGGCGGCAAACGAAAGAGGTTGTATCAGGCCACGCCGGCGGGTTATCACGTCGTCAGGCAACTTCAAGCAACGAAGGCCCGCCTGTGGGCCGGCTCAATTCAACCAACTGTCAAGTATGAAACAGTTTGACCCGCCCGAATGGGCCATTTGGCTGTTGAGAAAAATATGTCCCCGTCCGTATCAGGAAGAGGTGGAAGGCGATTTAAAGGAAGCCTTTTATTGGAGATTGGAAGAAAAGGGGGCGCGTGTTGCTCGACGACGATTCTGGATCGAAACGCTAAAAACCGTTTTATTGATTGACTTTAAACAACCCCTTCTTATGAAAGAACTCACCCGGACTCCCATAGTCAACTATGTCAAAACTGCGCTTCGGCATTTTGCCGCCAATCGCGGCTACAGCCTGATCAACCTCGGCGGGCTGGTCATCGGCATAACGAGTTGTTTCCTCATCGGTTTGTACATTCTACAAGAATTGAGTTACGACCGTTTCCACCCCCATAAAGGGCAACAATACCGCGTCGTGATGGATATGTACGGCAACGGCGAATTAAAGGTCAAGAGTGCTGTGGTCTATCCCGCCGTTGGACCGGCACTGGTGAAGGAATTTCCCGAAGTGGAGGCATACACGCGGATGCTCCCTTTTGCCAATGGTGTTTACTCAAGGCCGGGAGGCGACGGCGAACTGATCCGCTTTAACGAAACAAAAGCCGTTTTGGCTGATGCGAACTTCTTTGAGATCTTCGGATTTGAATTGCGATCGGGCAATCCTGCGGAAGTGCTGGCAAAAAAAGACCAAATTGTCCTATCGGAAAGTACTGCCAGACGTTATTTCGGCGATGAAGACCCCATCGGTCAAACCATGAATTGGCGGGGCCGACATCCATTGGTGGTCAGTGGCGTAATGGCGGATTTTCCTCCAAACTCCCATATGGAGATCGACATCATCGCTTCGCTTAAAACCTGGGATGGTTTTGAGCAGATGCCGGAAAACTGGGGTTGGTACGACTTTTACACTTTTATCCGCCTTCGTGAATCTGCAGATCGGTTGGCTTTCGAGCAAAAGCTCAGCGGTTTTTTGGACATTAAAAAAGCAGCGGAATACGAGAAGAGCCTCTCCCGAGAAGTTTTGTGGTTGCAACCTCTGGAAGACATTCATTTGTATTCCTCGGGCCTCGGTTGGGACATGGGGCAAAATGGAGGCGCCTACCAGGTTTATTTTCTGGCAGCGGTAGCACTACTGATATTGATCATCGCGTGGATAAACTTCGTCAATCTGTCTTCGGCAAGAGCGGTAAAACGCGCCAAAGAGGTGGGTATTCGGAAAGTGGTTGGGGCCAGCAAAAGTCAACTTATCTACCAATTTCTTACAGAAGCTTTTCTTTATAATTTAGTTGCGATCTTCTTTGCCGGCGTCTTACTTCGGTCGGCCATCCCTTTGTTGAATCGGTTGTTGGATACCGAGCTGAACGTGGGATTGCTCACTTCCAGTGCTCTCTTTCCAATTTTGTTGGTTTCGGTTTTTGCCGGCGCTCTCTTTTCCGGTGCTTATCCGGCTTATGTCTTGTCGTCATTCAAACCGTTAAATGTGCTGAAGGCCAAGTTTTACAACCGCCGTTCGAAATTCGGATTCCGGCAAGTACTCGTGACTTTTCAATTTACCGCTTCAATATTGCTGATCTTAGGAACATTTATCGTCATCAAGCAATTGCGATTCATGCAAAGCATGGACCTCGGTATGAATATTGAGCAGACACTCGTTTTGCGTTCTCCGAGCTCATCCAGTGGGGAGGATGACTTATCCAATCGATTGGCCCTTTTTAAGGAACGGTTAAGAGAGATTCCGGCTGTAAAAGGAATTGCGGTCTCCTCTATTGTGCCGGGAATTGAAAACTTCAGCATCAGTGGGATGACCTCCCGTTACTTCCCCAATGAATACCGCGATTGTTACCGAGTGAGGATCGACGAAAACTTTGTGGAAGATTTTGAGATCGAAGTGATGGCCGGACGTAATTTTAGCCGGAATATGTCGACCGATACGGCTGCCGTTCTATTGAATGAAATTGCAGTTGCTCATCTGGGGTTTGAAGGCCCGGAGGCCGCACTTGGAGAAAAGATCAATCCCGGCCGGAGAAGCGAACATACGATCGTCGGAGTCTTGGAAAACTATCACCAGGGAACTGCTCATGAAGCCATGGACCCGGTGGTGTTTTTTTACCGACCGAATGCCAGTGGTTTTTACTCTCTCAAGATCCAAAGCCAAGATTACGGACGGGTACTTGCGGCCATTGATGATCGATGGAACGAGATTTATCCGGATAACCCTTTGGAACACTTTTTCCTGGACGAACATTTCGCGCTTCAATATCAATCGGACCAAAGATTTAACTTGGTTTTTGCGGCATTTGCGATGCTGGCGATCATTGTGGCTTGCCTCGGACTGTTCGGACTGGTGTCCTTTACCACCGAACAAAGTCGAAAGGAGATCGGCATTCGGAAAGTTATGGGCGCTACCGTACGGAGCTTGATAACACATCTGACCCGCGATTATGCCCGATTGATTCTTTGGGCAATGTTGATCGCCTTCCCCCTGGGGTACCTTGCCATGAGACGCTGGTTACAGGGCTTTGCCTATCGAACACAGATCGGCGCGGACATTTTCCTGTTGGGAGCACTGGTCATTGTATTCATTGCTGTTCTGACCATTAGCTTTAAGTCTTACCAGGCTGCCGTCTCCAATCCAGCTCAGGTTTTGCGGAGCGACTAACGATGATTTTTAACGGGGCAACTTCCATCCAATTTGATTACCTGCTTAAGTGCAGTATATTGTGAGGCACCAACATTAGCAACAATGGAATTTACCCTTAAAACAATTATCAACGCCAGCCCTCAAGCCATTTACGAAACCTGGTTAGATGGTGCAGGCCATACCAAAATGACCGGTGGTATGGCGACCGGAACCGCTGAAGTCGGAGCTTCCTTTACCGCTTGGGACGGATACATTGAAGGCAGCAACCTGATTTTACAACCCTTTAAGAGGATTGTACAGTCCTGGCGTACAACTCAGTTTGAGGCGGAAGAGGAAGATTCCGAGATCGAAATTCTATTGGAGGGATCAGACGACAAGACGGAACTGACTCTGATTCATCGAAACGTGCCCGAAAGTGGCGAACATTATATAAAGGGCTGGGACGATCATTACTTCCAACCGATGAAGGCCTATTTTGAAAACTGATCAAATCATGAAGACTTTGTTTAAATCCTGCCTGCTGCTCTTATTGGTGACGACCTTGAGCCAATGTCGGAAAGGAGATCAGCCGGAATTTCTTTTTCGGGTCAGTCTTTGGGCCAATGAAGACCACACGTGGTACAAGGCCTTTTTGCACTTTGGTGAGTTGTTGGAAGAGAGATCGCAGGGTCGGATGAAGGTGGAAGTGTATCCATCCGAGCAGTTGGCCAAAGAAATAGAATCGATTCGCCTCATTCAGGCCGAAGTTATCGAAATGACCGTTACCGCCTCCCTGCTCAGTAATTGGATTGACATTGCTGCCTTTTGTGAATTGCCGTTCTTACTACAGGACTCCTCCGATCAGGCAGCGTTGATCAACGGCCCGCTGGGAAAACGCATTGAAAAGGAAATCCTGGAAAAAACCGGCTTGCGGCCAGTGGGGGTGTTTCAGAGAGGTCCAAGACACTTGACTTCCAACCGCCCCATCCGGCATCCAGACGACCTCGACGGTCTCATCATCCGAGTACCCAGTGTGCCCTCTTTCGTAACGGCCTGGAGCGCGATGGGTGCGAAGCCGACGCCGATGGCCTTTTCAGAAGTTTTTACCGCACTGCAGCAAGGAACGATTGAAGCACAGGAGAATCCCTTCGCTTTGATTTTGAGTGCCGGCTTTCCGGAAGTCCAACAATATGTCAACCTGACGGAACACGTTATGAGCTGGAGTTACCCGGTAGTAGGGGAGAGGCAGTTTCAGGAACTGCCTCCGGATCTTCAAACCATCTTCCTGGAAACGGCAAAAGATATGCAACAGTATGAACGCCGGCTTTTCCTGGCCAGTGAACAAAAAGTTCGCCAGGAATTGGAACGACGAGGGATGGAATTTGTAGAAGTAGACAAAGTTGCCTTCGCCCGCAAATGCGAGAAAGCCATCTACCAAAGTCTTTCGCCGGAGATGCAAACGGTGTATCAGAATTTTGTAGATTCAAGAAAAAACAAATAGATGGCCAACCATACCTTAAGAAGAAACATCAATCGATTGCTCAAATACGGCACTTTGCTTAGTACTTATGGGTTGATCGGCAGTGTCTTGTTGCAGGTGTTTGCACGTTTCTTTCTGCCCAATACGCCACCCTGGACAGAAGAAGCGTCCCGGTTGTTCTTCATTTACGCAACGGCATTTGCTTCCGGCCTTGCACTCAAAGATGGGTTTTATGTTCATCTAGACTTGTTTTTCAATAAGTTTTCACCGGCTGTTCAAAGAAAGATATTGGTTGCCATTGCCTCCTTTACTTTCGTCTTGTTTGGCAGTATTGCCGTTTATAGTGTGCCATTCGTCTTACTGGGGCACGCCGAATTTTCGCCGAGTATGAAAATTCGAATGTCGTTGGCCTTCTTCAGTATATTCATATTGTCGACCTCTATCTGTTACTTTGCGCTCGGGGAGATAAGGCGTGCAATAAAAAATCTGGCATCATGATTTTTGTTCTATTAGGGGTATTTATTTCTGGTCTGGTATTGCGGTTCCCCATTGCTTTTGCACTGGGACTTTCTTGTCTGAGCTACCTCCTTCTGAAGGGCATCCCATTGGTGGTATTGCCCATGAAAATGTATTCCGGGATCGATGTGTTTGTCCTGTTGAGTGTCCCCGGGTTTATTCTGGCGGGCAATCTAATGAATCAAGGAGGGTTAACGGCAAAGATCATTGCTTTTTGCAATCATCTGCTGGGCCACATTCGCGGCGGTTTATCACTGGCAAACATCGGGGCATCGATGCTATTTGCGGGAATTTCCGGGACGGCCGTTTCCGATACGGCAAGTATTGGCTCGGTGATGATCCCTGCCATGAAAAAAGAAGGGTATGGTAGTGGTTTTTCCTGTGCCGTGACGGCGGCTTCTTCTACGGTTGGCCCCATTATACCACCGAGTGTACCCATGATCATTGCGGCCACGCTTAGTGGCTTATCGGTTGGCAAACTCTTTCTGGCGGGGGCTGTACCCGGCTTTTTGCTGGCTGCCGGACTCATGGGGGTGGCTTACTTTATTTCGGTGCGAGAAAAGTATCCGAAGCATGAGCGCAGCAGCCTAAGGCAGATCGCACACGGTTTTGTCGATACCTTTTGGGCGTTATTGATGACCTTCATCATTTTGTTTGGGATCATTGGCGGGGTTTTTACGCCCACCGAAGCTTCCATCATTGCCGTCATTTATGCTTTTCTTGTCGGGTTTCTCGTCTACCGCCGTCTGAATTTTCGGAACATTCAAGTAGTGA
>JANQRV010000309.1 GCA_028284395.1 Saprospiraceae bacterium | reverse complement strand
ACCGTCAAAGGAAAAAAGAGCCCATCAGAATTAGGCAAACTAAATCACTTGCTTTAAGTATTTGTGGAGATGTGCTTCAAACCGCTTCATATCTTTTTCTATTTCCGGGTTTTTCCTTACATCATGGCAAGAAAATGTCGGTAGGGGTTGCATACCAAAAAACTTGAAATTCATGTGCTGCGGAAACAATAAGTCATCCACCGATTTGCCGGCGAACAGATATTCATCGTCATTGTTGAAAGCTTCCATGGGTGCATTGAAAGTCAGCGACATCATGTATGCTGTGTCCGATAAACAACCGCCGGACCCATAATTCTCTTTCGGTGTTTTGCTACTGCGTCCGTCACCGTTACAGAGTTTCCCAAACATACCCGCAGTATAGACCTCATCCATGTATTTTTTGAAGCTCCAGGTAACCCCCATCCAGTTGACGGGTGTTTGCAGGAATACGAGGTCGGCCCAAAGGTGCTTTTCGATCTCTTCATCGGTGTTGTATTCATCATTCATGGTAGTGATTTTCACTTCGTAGCCTTTATGCTCCAGTATTCCAGTCGCTTTTTCTACCAAAGCGGCATTCAGTTTGCCTTCAGAAAATGGGTAGTATTGGTGACCGTTGATGATAAATGCTTTTTTCATGATGCCGTGTTTTTTTTGATTTTGAGGTTCTTTAGAACTTCCATTAAGGCATCTGGGTTGGGACGATTCCTGTAATCAGCTTTGCTTTCCGCATACCGAATGATGCCCTGTTGATCGATGACAAATCTTGCCGGCATGGGCAAGGCCCATTCATCATTTCCCTGTTGTACCTCGAGATTGATGTTGAATTTATCGCGGTATAACGCTTTTAAATCCCCCGGATAATAGAACTTCAAGTTAAACTGTGCCGCCAGTGCATTTCTTTCATCGTGCAGGATATCAAAATTCAATTTTTGCATGGCGATGATCTTTTTCAGAAACTGGGGTTGTTCGGGAGAAATACCCACTAATGTAGCTCCATTCTGTTCAATCTCGGGTACATACTTTTTCAAATTGGCCAAATCGGCATTGCAGTACGGACACCATACACCACGGTAAAAGGTGAGCACCAATAGGCCTTTTGACAATAGGTCTTCGCTAGCAACGGTTTGCCCGTCCTGATTGATCATTTGGAAGGAAGGAGCTTGCTGCCCCATTTTTAATACACCGCCCTCAATACCTGATTCTTCCAGATCGTGCGTGGCTTTGTGCATAATTTTCAAATAGGATGGTGGCATATTGCCTTCTATCCTCTTTTTGATGCTTTCCAGTTTCTCTTGAAATTCCATTATCTATATTTTAGATTATTATCTAGCAACTAATTTATTTTGACGATACAAATGTAAGTGCTACATTCACATCGTCAAAATAGATTTATTCAATAACAGTTATCGTTATTTTAGATAATGAATTTGCAATTTGTAAAATACTTCGTGGCGCTGGCCGAAGTAGAGAATTTTACGCATGCCGCGGAGAAAGTCCACGTCGTGCAATCCACATTTTCAACGGGAATTAAAAAATTGGAGCTACAACTCCACTGCAAACTGTTTTACCGGGACAATCGTCGCGTATTCTTAACGGATGAAGGAAAACAGCTGCTACCCAAAGCCAGACAATTGTTGCGCACGTGGAACGAAATGGAAAGCATTTTTTCGGAAGAGTATCACAAACCCCTAAAACTAGGAGTGGTTAGTGAGATTGACTTCAATGCCATCGTTCCCATGATGAAATCTTTTCACGAATTGTACCCCAACATCGAAACCCAAATTATTGAGAGTAGTGAAGTAGAATTGCACCAGATGCTGAAGAGTGGAAGTATAGACGGCTACTTTCAAAAGTACGTTCCTTTTGACCACAGCGATTTTGAGTTCCGGCTGATCAGGAAGGATCCATTGGTATTGGCCGTTCCAAATAACCACCCTTTTGCCGCTAAAGAAAAGCTTCCCTTACAAGCCATCGATGGTCAAGATTTGGTGGAGAGAACCAATTGCTCTTTATACGGTGAGGTGGAAGGTTGCCTCAAGGAAAAGAACATACAGCCCAATATAGTCTTCCGGGCCAAAGGAGACGATATGGCGAAAGCCCTGGTCTCTTCGGGCATTGGTATTTCCTTGGTACCGAATATTGAGATCCAATACCCCAATGTCAAATATGTGTCGATTGCAGATGAGCAATTCGATCGAAAGATCTTTATGATTTGGAAAAAAGGGAGTGTTTCCAAAACGATGGGAAAGTTATTGCGGATGTGAGCATTCAACCGTCCTTTAAATAGTTTTTATTCTTTGTGCTGATATGATCCCAATTCCTCGGACGATTCGTATCTTGAAACATGATATCATCACCAAAGAAGCCTCATGTCAGCTAAAAGATCTCCTTTTCAATCCGTTCTCTATGCATTGCTATGGGTTGTTAGTATGGCGAATGCGGCCACTGCCCAAAACTTAATCCCCAATCCCGGTTTTGAGAACTACGTGGACTGTCCCATCGAAAACCATCATTATTCGGACGCATCCAATTGGAGAACGAACGTCCCCGTGCCCATAAACGACGATTTCGAATGGTACGAAAGAGCCTATATACATACCTGTGATCCACAGGTGGAACCATGGTGGGAAGACCAATTAGGGAATGCCCTAATCAGAACGATGTATGGGTATAACGCCATAGAAGAGCTGTCTTATACGCTACTTATTTGGACCGATCTACTGGCTGCACCCGAAGCTGGCGGTTTGTATTATGTAGAATTTACCACTGCCCCTAGCCTGCTTTACTATCCACACAATGCTACCTCTGAGCTGCATCATTGCGTCCCATCTAATCTAGGTGTAAAACTAGAAGGAGAAGATTTTGATGGCGTGATAGATAAAATGGCACCTATTGTTCCTGATATGGTCTCCGCGGAGGGAGGTGTTGCACAAAAAACCCCCAATACGATGCAAATCGGCAATTGCTTTGTCGCCACCGGGTCCGAACGATATTTTCTGTATGGCCATTTTCTGGACGATACGCCGATCGAGGACTATACCTGTATTGGCCCCAATTCCTCCCCTCCCATAGTATGGCCTATTTTCACCTCCGATAATTTCAAATTGGAAAAAATGAAGTTGGAAATTGGCAGTGATACCACCGTCTGCGATCAGGAAATCATTGATTTTTCTATCTATACTGACTACTACGTCCTTCCGAAAAAACAGATCGTTTGGAATGACGGTATCGAGGGTCCCCAAAGGTCGTTTCCAGCTTCAGGTACGTATCGGTTTACGATGAACACCAACTGTGGTTCGGTAACTTCAAACTGGATCGATGTTCTGGTTGATGACTGCAAATTAAATGTATACGTACCCAATGTATTCACCCCAAATGGTGATGGTAATAATGATGTTTTTGCCGCTTATTTTTCCGACAATCTAGAAGTACTGGGATGGCGATTTTCCATTTTCAACCGTTGGGGACAACTTGTCTTTCAGTCCCGGTCTATCGGTTATTCGGGATGGGATGGAACCATCAAAGGCACACTGGCCAATCAAGGAGTTTACCTTTGGCGCCTGGAGTATGAATATTTGAAGGGGGAAGAAAAGATACTGGAGACGAAAGCCGGTGATGTACTCTTACTGAGGTAGAGAAGATGGCCACAACAAGACCAACTATGAAAAAGAAACGGCTAAGGATAACGGCAATGGTCCTTCTACTCTCGCTCTTGCTGTATCAATGTGGCAACCAACGGGGAAATGCCTTAATTGTAGACCCCAATTATTACGCACATTGCAATTCCTGTCACGGGGAAGATCTTAGGGGCTTAGCGATCGGCCCCTCCTTACTAGCGGAAAATCTAAAATACGGAAATACGGTCGAGCGTATTGCCCAGGGTATTGCCCAGGGGTATCCAGACAATGGAATGCCTGGATTTGTGGATGTTCTGACGGAAGACCAAATCAAGAATTTGGCCATCTGGATTGGCGAAAAAAGAGCCAATACCAGTTATGCAGATTACAAGATCGGAAAGTCATTGGTGGTTCCGGATACGGTGATCAATAGTGAGCAGCATGATTTCCGGCTCGAGGTGATAGCCGACAGTTTAGACCAATGGCCCTATTCAATCGAGCCCTTACCGGACGGTCGCTTTTTGTTGACCGAAAAACGGCGTGGTTTAAGCATACTCTCTCCTGATGGCGCAAAATCCGCCTTGATTGAAGGTACCCCTAAAGTGTACAACGATGGTGGCTTTCACCCCGTTGGGTTGATCGATGGTCTGGGCTGGATGCTGGAGGTAGCCATTCACCCTGAGTACGAAGAAAACGGTTGGATTTATCTAACATTTGGCGATCGCTGTGAAGATTGCAATGCAGAAAGTCGTTACGTTAAGGGCCCGGTGTCGCTTTGCAAAGTTGTCAGAGGTCGTATCCGAAATGGGAAATGGATAGACCAGGAAACCATCTGGCAGGCTGACATCGACACCTATACGGCAGTACCCGAAGCGGCTACCGGTGGTAGAATCACTTTTGATGAAGACCATCATATTTATTTCAGCGTTGGTGGGAAGAAATATACACCAAAACCGCCCGGGAATTACGAAGCCTACCTCGGTATTCAAGATTTATCTCTGCCCTACGGCAAAATCTATCGGGTTAGGGATGACGGCCAATTGCCGGAAGATAATCCGTACGTGAATCATCCGACCGCTTTGAAATCAATTTGGACCTACGGGCATCGTTCGCCCCAGGGATTGGAATACAATCCGGTCACTAAGCAACTTTGGGGAACGGAGATGGGCCCCCGAGGTGGAGATGAAGTCAACCTTTTAGAGGCAGGTAAGAATTATGGGTGGCCACTCGCCTCCAAAGGAATGAATTACAATGGTACGAAAGTAGCGTACGGCAAGTATCTCGGTATTGATGTCGCCTCCGTCGTTATAGAAGAACCGAAGGTCGACTTAACCCCTTCACCAGCCGTTTCCAGTTTTGTATTTTATCACGGTGATCGATTCCCAAATTGGCGAGGCAATTTGATCGTCGGTTCCCTTAAGGCTGCCACGCTTTATCGATTTGTAGTGGAAGAACAGGAGGTTATCCAGCAGGAAATCTTGTTTCAAGACCTGGCGAGAATAAGAGATATTGAAGTAGGAAACGACGGTCTGATCTATTTGCTGCTGGAACACCAATCCGGAGGCAAGCTGGTTCGTCTGGTCCCCTAAAGTGACAACATTTGAACATCTGCCTAAATTGCTGCTTCCAAAAAGGTTACATTCCCATTCCAGTGGGAACCTGTAAACGAGGACCATTGCTTTTTTGAACATTTCTACAATTTGTAACAGTTTTGATGAGAACTAACGTATCCGTTTTGGTGGCTGCAATCTACCTGTTGACCGCCTGTGATTCACCTTCCGCATTCGACGGGGAAACCGACTACCGAAACGTCGTCTTCATTTTTGCCGATGACCTGGGATACGGCGATCTGAGTTGCTATGGTAGCGATAGTATTGACACTCCGTATTTGGATGCCCTGGCTGAAAAAGGCGTTCGGTTCACCAATTTTTACAGTACCTCTCCCATTTGTTCTCCTTCCCGGGCAGGACTTTTAACGGGGCAGTACCCCATACGCAATGGCATCGGGCCGGTGTTTTTCCCGCCGAGCAAGGGAGGCTTGGATCCCAAAACCTTCTCTATGGCGGATATGTTTAAAGAACTGGGGTACGCTACGGCCTGCATCGGGAAGTGGCATTTGGGGCACGTCAAACCTTATCATCCCTGGCATCATGGATTTGATTACTTCTTTGGACTTCGATATTCCAATGATATGGACTGGCCCCGTCCGTGGCAACCCGATTACGTACCCGAAAATCCATTGGCGCTGTACCGGGACACAATGGTTGTCGATCAGCCAGTTTATCAACCAACACTCACCCAGCGCTATACCACCGAGGCCATTCAGTTTATGGCTAAAAATCGGGAGAAGCCTTTTTTCCTGTATCTACCACATACCTTTCCGCACGAACCTCTCTTTACATCCGCCGAATTTGCCGGCACTTCAAAATATGGATTGTATGGCGATGTGGTTCAGGAACTGGACAAGAGTGTTGGAGATCTTTTGCAGGCACTGAAAGATTTGGACCTGGAAGAAGAGACCATCGTCGTTTTTAGCAGCGACAATGGGGCACGACAGGTCAGACAGCGATGGGGCGAAAGAGAACCCTGTGGAAGCAATGGTATTTTACGAGGCAGAAAACAAACGACTTTCGAAGGAGGAATTCGGGTGCCGACCATCGCTTACGGGAAGGAATATTTTGAAGGCGGCAGGGTGGACCACCGCCCTGCCATCATGTGCGACTGGCTACCGACTTTTGCGTCGATAACGGACTTTACGCTGCCGCAGGACTTGGAATTAAACGGCGAGAACCTGCTCACGTTAGCCGAGAATACAGAACGCGATTTTTTCTTTTACCGTATAGATAAGCTCAATGCCATACGTTCCGGACAATGGAAACTCAAATTAGCCAACCCCCAAAAGGCCAGAGGAGAACCCATGCCACACGATGAAGATCTCCTGTTTGATTTGGATCAGGACCCTGGCGAACAACACAACTTGGCTGCGGACCATCCTGAAATTGTCCGAAAACTAAAAGATAAAATGGAAGCTTTTGCCTCCTCTATTGCTCCTTTACCCAAAATCCAGAAATGAGCCGTATTCAACTTTATATGTACTTCTGCATACTGTTGTCTTCCTGTCATTCTGCCGACCAGGAGATCGATGCGACCAACGATTTGAATCGGTACTCCATGAGGGGTTGGAATATCTTATCATCGCATCGGGAAAACGGTCTACGAACTTTAGATACGGCTGCTGCGTACGGCGTAAACTACATCGAATTAAGCCACTACCAGCTTTGTCATTACTTGAAAGATTTAAGAAAAAAAGAAAATCGACAAACAGTTAACTTCTTCACGGAAGAAGCTCATAGACGTGGCATCGAAGCAGTATATCTATGGGATCATGCCTTTTACGAGATGGCATATTATCCGGATGATTTTAAAGTAAAAACGGCAGATTCGGAAGATCAAGGTGCAAGGCAGGAAAAGCTAAATCTGGATGATCCGGCTTTTTGGCAATGGGTTTATGAGGATTATGACAGCTTGTTGGCCCTGGCCCCAAGCATCGACGGGATTACGTTGACCTTCATCGAAACGGGCAGTTACGTCGTCCATCAACACTCAGCAAAGCTAAAAACCGGTGGGGAAAAGATCGCCGCACTGGTCGATAGCCTGGCTAACTATTTCATCGACCGGAAGGGATTGCAGCTAACCATCCGAACCTTCATTTACAATCAATTTGAGAAGCAGGAAATCATCGATGCCTTAAAGTTGATTCAACGAAAGGACATTCGGGTCATGATCAAAATGGTGCCGCACGACTGGTTTCTCACCTACCCCTACCAGGATTTCATCGACGAAGTCCCATTCCCCGTGATCATTGAGTACGATGGCGGTATGGAATATTCCGGAGAAAACATCGTTGCTAATTCTTTTGTCGCATACTTTACGGAAGCTTTTCTACATTATCATCAATTCGACAACGTCGTGGGATATTGCGTCCGAACAGATCGATTTGAAGAAACAGCGGCAACAGGTACTCCAGGAGAGGCCAATCTTTATGCACTATCGGCCCTGGCGCGGGATCAATCCCTAAATTGGGAGCAAATTACCGTAGATTTTATCACAAAGAACTATGGCCAGGCATCCGTTCCACTTTTAAAACCAGCGTTCGATTCTGCCTTTTCGGTCGTAATGGCTGCCATGTATACCCTGGGATTACATACGGCCAACCATTCGCGACTCAACTTTCACAGAAATACCATTTATCATACCCATACGACTGGCGAGTGGCATGCCACCGACGATCAGCAGATTTACATTGCACATGGCGTCGGCAAATCGTTTCACAACTACAAAGACGTCCTTAATGCGCTGGCCTTTCCAACGTATAAAACAGATGTGACCGGGTTGAGTCGGGACATCCCTTGGGTAGTAGATAGTGCCTGGCTGGAGCCTGGTGAAGCCATTTCCTGGGAATTCCTTACCGATATTCTGACGGAAAAGGAATACGCCGTAAATTTGGCCGAGCGGAACCTGGATTTGGCCTCCAAAGCGATTCCTTTGATTTCAGATTCGCTAAATGCAAGCGTACTTTTTCACACTTTCAATCGAACCGTACTTTTTGCCAAAGAGCGAAAAGCGGTCGCACAAGCAGTTTACGGATATCGCCTTTGGAGTAAAGGAGAGGAATATCGTACCTCAAAATTGCAACAACTGATTTGGCAAGGCCTCAACCAGGCAGATTCATTGATCACGACAATGGAACAGTATCCCGTACCTACCCCCCTGGGGCAGTGGCGCTGGCACCGGGACCGAGAAGCTTTCGATGTCTACTATGAAGCCATTACCAAGACCGGGTGGCAGGCATTTGGTTTAGATGGCGTTGTGGTTCCGAGCATGGAGCGGGATTGAAGCGCTATCATTCTTGATTATTCTAATTTCAAAAACATGCAAAAGTACCTTTTCCTGGCCTTTATTTTCCTCTTTGTGTTCCAAGCACAGGGTCAAAACAACCTTGAATTAATCGTAAAAAACAAAATCGATCATATTTCAAACCTTGCCAGGGAGCCAATGGTTGCGGAACATCCGAATGGCACTTTGTTTTTGACCGGATACCGCAATAGCAGCGATGTCCCACAATTATGGAAAAGTTCGGATTTTGGTAAAAACTGGGAAGAAGTCAACGTGGGTAGCCAGGAAGAAGGTGCGCAGGGCAATTCCGATGTAGATCTATTTATTGACGAGGAAGGGAACATCTACTTACTCAGCATGACCTATTCCAAAGTTCCAGAAAATTTGGAAGGCTTTGATTTTTCGACTTTAAAAGGCGAACAAATTACACTGGGAGTAAGCCGGGATATTGGCAAGACCTGGAAATGGCAGACCATTTCAAAAAGCGATTATGACGACAGGCCGTGGATCACCGCCACCACGAACGGTGACCTGCACATCATCTGGAATGATGGCAATGGCGTTCATTATTCAGTCAGTAGAGACAAAGGGGCTTCCTGGGTCCGTCAACCCAAAATCTACGCCAAAGGGGGTTCAAGTTTTCTAGCCCATGGTCACAATGGGCAATTGGCCGTTCGCGTCACTCCTCTGTCGGCATCCGGAAACAAAATAGATGCCGGCATCGACCTGGTGAGATTGAGTCTAGACAATGGAAAATCCTGGCAAGACGTATCCTTACCCGGAAAAAGGACCTGGTCTCAGGATTTCAGTGGCGTTCCACGATGGGTAGAACCATTAGCATTCGATCAGAAAGACCAATTATATACGCTGTGGAGCGAAGGGAATGAATTGAAAATGGGCATTTCTGGTGACTACGGTGAAAACTGGAAAGAATACCTGATCGAGCACAGTCAGGATACCATTTATTACCCCTACATGGAATCGAGTAAAGATTATATCCTCTGTAGTTGGGTGTCGGGATTCAATGCAAACATAAAGCATCATGCTGCGGTCGTGAAATTGGAAAACGATGAAGTGAAGGTTTACGGATTAGCCCCACAAAAACTGGACATCCGGTCGCGATTTGGAATTGGGGAGAACCAACTTTCCACCGGCGGTGAATACTTTCCCATCATTCCATTGTCAAATGGCCATTTCGGTATGGCTACGACCATCCAAAATCAAAAGTCGGAGCGGCTTGGCTTTAGTTGGTGGGAATTGCTGTTGAATGAGTTCTAAATCAGTATCCACCATCCATCATCCACCATTAAGAAGTCATGTATTTTGAATACCGCTCTTTTCCCAACCAGGTTTATTTTGGAGAAGGACAACTGGAAAAACTACCAAAATTGGTGCAGCATTTTCCAACGATTCTCGTGATTGCCGGCCAAAGGGTTGACTCAGTAGTCGATGAGTTGGAAGAACAACTGGAACCGAATCAACTGTTCCGCTTTTCTAAAATCATTCAGCATGTGCCGCAACACCTCGTTGATCAAGCTAATGAAATTGTCAAGGTAAAAAAGCCGAATGCCTATTTGGCAATCGGTGGTGGCTCTGCGATCGGGTTGGCAAAAGCATTAGCATTGGAATGTGAACGTCCTATTATTGCTGTCCCAACGACTTTTGCCGGCTCGGAACAAACCAACATTTACGGGATAAGTTCTAAATCGGGTAAAAAAACGGGTAGAGATGATCGCGTACTGCCACAACTGGTTTTTTATGATCCTCGATTGACGATTACCATGCCCAAGACTTTGGCAGTAACGAGTGCGATGAACGCCATGGCACACTTGATGGAAGCCCTTTACGCACCTAACCGGAATCCCGTTACCAGTCAGTTGGCCATGCAGGGGATGATCGCCTTGAAAAAAGGTCTCGAAATGTTGACCA